>JAICXR010000055.1 GCA_025980355.1 Chloroflexota bacterium
ATCCCCTACGCCTCCCACGGTGGCGGTGCCCACCTGCACTTCCTGGCGGCGATGCCGAACTGCCTGCTCATGGAATCCGGCCTGCTGTCGCCGAACTCCGCGGTGCGCCTCGTCGACGGGTGTTACCCGCTGCCGGAAGGGCCGGGACTGAGCACGCACTGAGAGGCCGTTTCGCGATAGGCGTCCGCGGGATTCATCCCCCGGACGCCTATCGCGCCTCCCCCGGCTGGACGTAGCGCTGGTGCAACCAATCCAGGTCGAGGCGGCGGGTGGTGTCGTCGGACAGGCGATTGTTGGCTTCTACCTCCTTGATGGTGCGCGTGCCGACGATCGCCACCGACACCTGGGGCGCGGAGAGCACGAAGTTGAGCGCCAACGCATACGGATCGCACTGGTCGGCCATTCCCGGGCAGGCGGCGCGCAGCAGCTTGGGGAAGGTGCCGCTCGTCGCCGGGCGCATCACGACCACGCCCAGACCGGCCGCCTGCGCTTCCGGCAGGATATTGTGGTAGGCATTCTGGTAGATGACGTTGAAACGGATCTGGATGACGTCGAAGACGCCGCTGGCGATCAGGGGGCGCAGTGTCACTGGCTCCTCGGCCGTGATGCCCAGGAAGCGCGCTTTGCCCGCTGCTCGCAGTTCCCGATAGGCGTCCGCCGGCCCCTCCTCCAGCAGGTGGCGTACCTGCTCCGGCCGGTAGTCGCCGCCGTGGAACTGCAAGACATCGACATAATCAGTCCGCAGGCGGCGTAAGCTGGCCTCGGCTTCCGCTCGCACCTCCTCCTTTCCTCGCGACCAGGTGCCGGCGGACGTCTTGGTGGCCAGGAAGAAGTCGTGTCGGCGTCGCCCGGCCACCCGGCCGATGATCTCCTCGCTGCGTCCGGCGCCGTAGCCTGGCGCGGTGTCGACATAGTTGTAGCCAAGGTCAAGGGCGCGATCCAGCATCCCTTCGATCTGGGCGACGGAGGCGTCGCTGGCCGGGTCCCAAGGCGCCATATAGTCCTTCAGCCCGATCTGGGCGCCGCCGATCCCCAGCTCGGAGACGCGCAATCCCGTCCGTCCGAGCGTTCGATACTGCATGGTCCGGCGCTTCCCCTTTCGACTCGTTGGACGGGAGGATAGCACGTCCCAGGTAGCTGGGCGGCGGGGACGGCGCCTGCGCCACAGGAAATGGTCGTGCGTTTCGGTCAGTCGGCAGCGTCCGCCGAGGTGCTCATCCGCCCGTCCCGGACCCCAGGCGTGTATGCTACGGCTAACGGCCGGCAGCGACAACGGAGCACCAGCGGCAGGTGACGTGTCCCGATCGGCGGAAGGGAACGGACGGATGGCGATCACCGGGCATGGAGTCGTGTCGCGCGAAGCGGGACAGCCGGCACGCCTTGAGGAGTTGCAGATCGGCGAGCCGGGGCCGGGCGAGGTGCTGATCCGGCTCCGGGCGAGCGGCGTGTGCCACACCGATCTGCACGTGAAGTCGGGCATCTGGGGCGGCTTCCCCTGGCTGCTCGGCCACGAAGGTGCGGGCATCGTGGAGGCGGTCGGGGAGGGCGTCACGGCCCCCGCCATAGGTGACAGCGTCATCCTGGCCTGGCGCGCCCCGTGCGGTAACTGCCGCTTCTGCCGGCGGGGCCAGCCGCACCTCTGCGCCGCCAGCCTCAACGCCGAGAAGCGCATGCGCGGCGCCGACGGGGCGACCCTCAATCCGGTGCTCGGGATCGGCACGTTCTGCACCCATACCGTCGTGGCGGCACGCCAGGCCATCCCCGTCCCGGCGGAACTGCCGGCCGAGCAGATGTGCCTGATCGGCTGCGGCGTCATGGCCGGCGTCGGCGCGGCGATCCGGGCGGCCCATGTGCAACCCGGCAGCAGCGTCGCCGTCTTCGGCTGCGGCGGTGTCGGGACCAGCGTGATCCAGGGCGCACGCCTCTCCGGCGCCACCACCATCATCGGCGTCGACGTCGATCCGCGAAAGCTGCGTTGGGCGGAGGAGCTCGGTGCGACGCACGTCGTCAATGCCGGTGAGAGCGATCCGGTCGCCCAGGTCAAGCGGCTCACCGGCGGTTTCGGCGTCGACTACTCCTTCGAGGCGGTCGGCCGGCCGGAGACGCTGTTGCAGGCGCTCTGGGCGCGGGACCTCGCTGGGACCTGCGTGGTGATCGGCGTGCCGTCACCGGACGCCACGCTCACCGTCCCGCTGCCGCAGTTCTTCGACCTCGGCGGCATTGTCCGGGTGAGTTGGTACGGCGACTGCCTTCCCACACGCGATTTCCCCCTCCTGGCGGAGTGGTACCGCACCGGCCGCCTCAAGCTGGACTATCCGGTGACGACGCGTACCATCAGTCTGGGCGAGACCGAAGAGGCGTTCGCGGCGATGATGCGCGGCGAGACGCTGCGCTCGGTGATCAAGTTACCCGACGCCTGAGGTATCGCGGCCCTCAGGCCTCATCATCTTCGTCAGCGCCCTGCTGCCCCGCTTCGCGCTCGCGGCGGCGTTGGGCGCGGCGGCCACCGGGGCCGCCCGGCAACAGTTCCAGCCATTCGCGGAGGCGCTGCTCGAACTCGCCGCTGCGTTCCAGGAAGCTGAGCGAGCCGCTGTGGGGCAGGACGACGGCGGTGGCGCCGCTGATGCCGGCGGCCGCTTCGCGCAGCTCCGCCGGGCGGACCACGCGGCCGTGCTCGCCCGTGATCAGCAGGACCGGCACGGTGAGCGCGGCCAGGACCGGGCGCGGATCGAAGCCCGCCATGGCGGATGCTTCTTTCCAGCCGAGCGCCGGCTGCGTGTAGGCGACGGAGCGGGTGACCATGTCGAGCTGCCCCCGGCTCTCCCGCCCGCCGAAGGCGGCGATCGCGGTCGCCAGGTGGCCGAGGCCGGAGAGGTAGACCAGGCGGTTGATGAGGCCGATCAGGGGCGACAGGGCGGCGGCGAGCCGCAACAGCGCGGACGGCGCCGGCAGCGGGCGCAGCGGCGCGTCCACCAGGATCAGACCGGCGATGCGCTTGCCGACCTGATCGGAGAAGAGCCGGCAATAGTCGAGCACGACGAGCGCCCCCAGGCCCTGCCCGGCGAGCACCAGGCGGCGGGCCCCTTCGCTCTCGATCACGTCGCGCAGGTCGCGCGCCAGCGCGTCGAGCGCGTAGACGCCGGTCGCCGTCCCACCGGAGCGGCCAGCGCCGCGCATGTCCCAGGTGGTGATCCGACCCAGCCGTTCCAGTCGCCGGCTCTTCTTGAGGTAGTACCAGACGTCGCTGGTGACGCCCCAGCCGTGACAGAAGATCAGGGAGAACTGTTCGCGCGGCCCCACCGAGTCGACGTAGAGCGGCACGCGCTCCCGGCCGGTGATGGTGTGGGCGCGCACCGTCGCGGTGTATTTCGGCTCGTCCGCCGCGCCGGGACGGAAGAGCAAGACCAGGAAGCGGCCGAAGAACATGAAGAGGATCAGCACGGCGCCCAGGATCAGGAAGGCCAGGGCGATCGCGTGCTCGATCGACTCGACGGTGAGCGCGATACCGGCGACCAGGAGGATGAGGGCCAGTGCCGGCAGCCAGCAACCGAACAGGAGGGGGAGAGCCAAGGGTTGGCGCGTCCTTTGCGTTCTACAATCTCAGCAGTCTCCGACACGTACCGGCGGGCCGCTGCGCTGAGATCGTGAGGCCGCCCGGTTGGGTATCGTAGCGGGTGAGCGGTCGCCGGTGCAACGGGCGGCCGCCGCACTGGGACGCAATCGGGCGTTTCAGGTCGATGGTTTCCGGAAAAGGGGGACGCCATGTATTGCGCCATCATCGCCGGCGGCGGCGGTACCCGCCTCTGGCCGAAGTCTCGTCGCAAGCAGCCGAAGCAGTTGTTGACCCTGCAAGGCGACGCCTCGCTCTTCCAACAGGCGGCGGAGCGCGTGCTGCCGCTCTGCGGCATTGACGGCCTGCTGGTCGTCACGTCCCAGGACCTCGCCCCGATCATGCGCCGGCTCCTGCCGGGGGTGCCGCCGGCCAACATCGTGGCCGAACCGATGCCGCGCCAGACGGCGATGGCGATCGGCCTCGCCGCCATCCGGGTCGACCGGGAGGATCCCGAGGCCGTGCTGGCTAGCGTCGGCGCCGACCACCTGATCGCCGACGTCGCCGGGTTCCGGCGCTGTCTGGAAATCGGTGCCCGCGTCGCGGAGCAGGGCGACTACCTGGTGACGATCGGCGTCCAGCCGACCGCGCCGCACACCGGCTACGGCTACATCAAGGCCGGACGCGAAGCGACGCGCATCGGCAACGCCCCGGTCTACGCCGTCGACAGCTTCAAGGAGAAACCGGACCGCGACACGGCCCAGGGTTATCTGGATGCCGGCGGCTACTACTGGAACAGCAACTACTTCGTCTGGCGCGTCTCGACCCTCCTGAATGCCTTCGAGGAGTTCGCCCCGGCGATGTACCGGGGCCTGCGCCGGGTTCAGGCGGCGCTCGACACTGCGGATGAAGAGCGCGTAGCGGAGGAGGTGTTTGCCGCCGTCCCCGCCGACCCGATCGACACGGCGATCCTGGAGAAGGCCGGCAACCTGGTGGTGGTGCCGGGGACCTTCGACTGGGTCGACGTCGGCAACTGGAACGACATGTACGTCGTGGCGCAGGAGGCCGGTGACAACCATACGGTTGGGGACGGCGAGGGCCCGGTGCTCTTCGAAGACAGCCGGGATTGCCTGGTCCATCCCGCCAACCGCCTGATCGCCCTCGTCGGCGTCGAGAACCTCGTCGTGGTCGACACCGAGGATGCCGTGCTCATCCTCCCCCGCGATCGCGATCAGGACGTGCGGCGCATCGTCGAGCGGCTGCGCGAGCAGGGGCTGGAGCGGTTCCTATGAGAGGTCGAAGACCTGCTCCATCAGCGCCCACCACTCGCCCAGCGCCGCCTCCGGAGCTAATTCCTGCAGCGAGCGCATGAGCACGTCCCACTCCTGCGATTTGGGGGCCTCGTTGATACGGGCGAAATCGGTGGCCGGGTCGAAGGCGTCGTCCGTTTCGATATACATAAACATGCGGCGTTGCAGCAGGAAGATCCGCATCGTGCGGATGCCGCACTGGCGGATGCGCGCCGTGACTTCCGGCCAGACGTGGCGATGGTGCTCCTTGTAGCGTTCGATCGCCGCCGGGTCGTCCCGCAGCATGAGCGTCAGCCCATACACCTTCATGTCGATTCCCCATTCGATCGACGTCTAACGCGACTCAATGCGCCAGATGCTACTGCTATACTCGCACGCCGCCCACCCAGGCGTCCAGATGATAGCAAGGAGGCAAACCATGGTCGCCATACCTCCCGGTGAGCGGCTGGTTGCCGGCGTGGACCTGGGCGGCACCAATGTGCGGACCTGTATCGCCCGCGCCGATGGGGCCATTCTGGCCCGGGCGCGCACACCGACTCCCGCCGACGACGGCCCGGCCGCGGTCGTCGAGCGGGTCGTCGCCGGCGTGCGCGAGGTGGCCCAGACGGCGGGAGTTGCGGTACGCCAACTGGCGGGCGTCGGCGTGGGCGCGCCCGGGCCGCTGGATATGCGGAGCGGCATCGTCTTCAGCCCGCCCAACCTGGCCGGCTGGCACGACGTGCCGCTGGCGGCGCTGCTGCGCGACGCGCTCGGCGTCCCGGTCCATATCGGCAACGATGCCAACCTGGCCGCGGTCGGTGAGCGCGCCTTCGGCGCCGGTCGCGGCATTGACAACCTCGTCTACATGACCGTGAGCACCGGCATCGGCGGCGGCGTCATCGTCGCCGGCAAGCTGTTCGTCGGTAGCTCCGGCACCGCGGCGGAGATCGGCCACATGACGGTCGATCTCCACGGGCCGCGCTGCAAGTGCGGCAATATCGGCTGCCTGGAAGCGATCGCCGCCGGCCCCGCCATCGCCCGCTCCGGGCGCGAGGCGGCGCGCGGAGCGCCGGAAAGTCGCCTGCTGGCGCTGGCCGGCGGCACTGCCGATCGTGTGACGACATCGCTGGTGGTGCAGGCAGCCCGGGAAGGCGATGCCGTAGCCCAGGCGGTCTTTGAGCGGGCGGCCGAGGCGATCGGCGTCGGCTGCGTCAACCTCGTCAATCTCTTTAACCCGCGGCGCATCATCATCGGCGGCGGCGTGTCCCAGGCGGGCGAGCTGCTCTTCGCGCCCGTGCGCCGCGTCGTCGCCGAACGGGCATTGCCGAGCCCGCGTGACGCCTGTACGATCATGGGCGCCGGCTTGGGCGACGACTGTGGCCTCTACGGAGCCGTCGCGCTCGTGGCGCATGGCGTGGACACGCTGGTGTGACCGAGGGGCCGGTCGTTTACTGCTGCGATTGAGCAAGATCGGAGAAGTGGCGCGGCGCGCGCCCTGTTACAACACCTAGGCCGAACGTGGCTCCGACCTCATCGGCAACCGGCTGGGTCCAGAACGGGGCAGACAAGCGCTCTTGGAGCGGACGTGCGCGTGTACTGGCCCGCAGTCGCGGCCCGGCCGCTCAGGCCCCTCCCTAGCGTCGGAGCGTTGTACGAAGAGGATGGATTAGGCGATGAGTTGCGTACGGGTGCTCGTTGGCACGCGCAAAGGCGCGTTCGTGTTGACGGCGGACGGCAAGCGCGAACGCTGGAACGTCAATGGCCCCTTCTTTGGGGGCTGGGAAATGTATCACCTCAAGGGCTCCCCGGCAGACCCCAACCGGCTCTACGCGTCGCAGTCCAACGGTTGGTTCGGGCAGACGATGCAGCGTTCCGATGACGGCGGTAAGACATGGGAGCCGGTGGACAACACGTTCGCCTACGACGGGACGCCGGGCACGCACCTGTGGTACGACGACACGCCGCACCCCTGGGAGTTCAAGCGCGTCTGGCATCTCGAACCGTCGTTGACCGACCCGGATACGGTCTATGCCGGCGTAGAAGACGCCGCCCTGTTCCGGTCGATGGACGGCGGCCGGTCCTGGCAGGAGCTGGCCGGACTGCGTCAGCACACTTCCGGACCGGGCTGGCACCCGGGTGCCGGCGGGTTGGGCCTGCACACGATCCTGCTCGATCCGAATCATCCCGAGCGGATATTTGGCGCTATCTCGGCGGCCGGCGTCTTCCGGTCCGACGACCGTGGTGAGACCTGGCGGCCGGTCAACCGGGGTCTGCGGTCGGAGTTTATGCCCGTACCGGATGCCGAAGTCGGCCATTGCGTCCACCGCATCGCCATGCACCCGTCGCGCCCGGATGTACTCTACATGCAGAAGCACTGGGACGTCATGCGCAGCGACGATGGCGGTGAGCAGTGGCATGAGGTGAGTGGCAACCTGCCATCCGACTTCGGTTTCCCGATCGACGTGCACGCCCACGAGCCGGAAACGGTCTATGTCGTCCCGATCAAGAGCGACAGCGAGCATTTCCCGCCCGACGGGAAGCTGCGCGTGTACCGCAGCCGGACGGGCGGGAACGAATGGGAGGCGCTCACCAAAGGGCTGCCCCAGAGCAACTGCTACGTGAATGTGCTCCGTGACGCCATGGCCGTCGACTCACTGGACGCCTGCGGCGTGTACTTCGGGACGACCGGCGGCCAGGTCTACGCCTCCGCCGACAGTGGCGACACCTGGGCCCCGATCGTCCGCGACCTCCCGGCCGTCCTGTCCGTAGAGGTCCAGACGCTGCCATGATCCGGGTCATCCTCCCCGTTCACCTGCGGACGTTGGCGCGGCTCGACGGACCGGTGGAGCTGGAGGTGGCCGGTCCGGTCACGCAGCGAACCATCCTTGATGCGCTGGAAGCCCGGTATCCGATGTTGCGGGGGACGATCCGCGATCAGGCGACGCAACGCCGTCGCCCGCTCGTGCGCTTCTTCGCCTGCGCCCAGGACCTGTCCCTCGAGTCACCGGATGCGCCGCTCCCGGAGGCGGTGGGGCTGGGGACCGAGCCGTTCATGGTCGTGGGGGCGATTGCCGGCGGCTGACTCGCCGGATGTATGACGTCCATTGACGGGCCAGCCGCGCGCCATATACTACTGCCGGATCGTCGCCCCGCAAAGGGATGGTCCGCCCTCCGACGCGGAGCGGACTTTGATGACAGCAGTGGTAAAGGGACAGGGCAATGGCAGTTCACGACGGGCGTCGGCATTCGCGCCGGGACGCGCTTCGGATTCTTTTGGCCGCCGGTGGCGTCGCGATGGTGGCGCCGCTGGCCGCCTGCGGCGGCACCACGACGGCAACGCTCGGCAGCACGACCGCCTCGGCCTCGCTTAGCGCCAACACTGGCACGGCGACGAGCGCGATTCCTTCGACAACGAGCGCCACGAGCGCGGCCACGCAATCGGCCAGCGCTGTGAGCACAACCTCGTCGGCGGCGGCGGTGAGCACCACCGCCGCGGTGACCAGCAGCGCGGCCAGCGCCCAGGCCGCCCAGGCTACGGCGAGCGCGGCGTCGACGGCGACGTTTGTACCCGGAGCGGCCGGGACGCTGACGTTCATGCTCGACTACTCCGATTCGGTGAAGACGGCGCAGTACGACGACTTCCTCAAGCCCTGGAACGACAGCAACCCCAAGGCGAAGATCGAGCTGTTCCCCGCCGTCTCCGGCGGTGACTCCGCGAAGTACGAGAAGATCCAGATCCTCGCCGCCTCCGGCACGCCCGTCGACATCGTCGGGAACGTGACCTTCATCCAGCCCATCGCCAAGCCGGGCGCGATGCAGCCGATCGATCCCTTCATCGCCAAGGACAAATACGACATCAGCGGCTACAACCAGGGCTGGCTGAAGACCTTCGGTTCCTGGAACGGCAAGCAGTACTCCCTGCCCTGGGGCCTCGGCGGCAATGCCCTCGCCTTCATCTACAACCCGAACATGTTCGCCACCGCCGGCCTGACGCCGCCGTCGCAGGACTGGAAGAACCCGTTCACCTGGGACCTCTATCGCGAGTTCGCCCAGAAGCTGACCAAGAAGCAGGGGACGACCTACACTGTGGCGGGCGCCGAAGCGCTCGGCGACTGGGACTACACCATCCCGATGCAGTGGGGCGCGCACTGGGTCTCCCCGGACGGCACCAAGGCGATCTGCAACTCCCCGGAGATGATCCAGGCTTTCACCAGTTATCTGGACATGATCTTGAAGGACCAGACCGACACGGCTTCGCCGGCGGTGAAGCTCTCCGCCAGCGGCAACGACAAGCGCTGGGCGGCCGGGGAGACGGCGATGTCCTGGATCGGCGGCTGGCAGCTCCCCACGTTCACCGACCCGGCAAACTTTAAGACCGACTATGTCATCGCCACCTTCCCGAAAGGGACGGTGTCTAGCCCGGACCAGGACGCGATCCAGGTCGGCGTCGGCGCCAACATCAAGGACCCCACCAGCGCCTGGAACTTCGTCAAGTGGTTGCTTGACGGCGGTCGCTACGCCAAACTCGTGCTGCGGATGCCGGCCCTGACCGCGGATGCCGCGACCTGGGCCAAGGGCGAGTTCGCCAAGCTCCCCTCTACCGTCGGGGTCGACGTGCTGGTGAACTCGCTGGCTATTGCCCAGGCGCCGGACCCGGTGCGCGCCATCCCGGCGAACGCCCAGTTCGAGAACAACATCGCGACGCCGCTGTGGAAGAACCTGCTGGCGCAGAAGGTGACGGTGGCGGACGGGTTCGCCCAGGCCCAGACGCAGTTGCAGGCCCTACTGGACCAGACGAATAAATAGCGCTGCCGGAACGCAGGAACCATATGGCCACTCCCGATGCGTCGCCGGGGACCGTCGGCACGGTGGCGTCGCTGTGGCGCTACTCGGTCAAGTCGATGCTCGGGGAGGAGGTCGGCGCCGCTGACGTCTCCGAACGCGGGCTGCTCGGGGACCGTCGGTACGCGCTGCTTGACGCCGACACCGGCAGGGTGGCGAGCGCGAAGCACCCGCGCAAGTGGGCCGGCCTGTTCGCGTGCCGCGCCGACTATGCCGAGCCGCCGCGGGCGGGCGCGCCCCTGCCGCCGGTGCGGATCGTCCTCGGCGACGGGGAGGTGATCACCAGCGAGCAGGCGGATTGCGAGGCCGCCCTGAGCCGCGCGCTGGGCCGCTCCGTCACGCTGGTTTCCGCGCCGCCGGCCAGGGCCCGCTACGAGGTGTTCTGGCCGGAGGTCGAGGGCCTCGTGCCCATGGGGCGGCCTGCGCCCGACATGCCCGGCGAGGCGCTGACGGCCCTGCCGGTGGGGCTCGCTTCCCCGCCGGGGACCTTCTTCGACAGCGCCGCCATCCATCTCGTGACGACCGCCTCCCTGAATCGGCTGCATGACCTCGATCCGTCCGGAGATTTCGACGTCCGCCGGTTCCGACCCAACATCGTCGTGGAGTCGGCAGCCGACCAGTTCGGCTTCGTCGAGAATGCCTGGGTCGGCCGCACGCTCGCCCTGGGCGGGGAGGTCCGCCTCCGCGTGCTGTTTCCCTGTCCGCGTTGCGTCATGGCGACCCTGGCGCAGGACGATCTGGTGAAGGACCCCGGAATTCTGCGCGCGGCGCAGCTCAATCGCGTGGAGGTCGGCAAGTTCGGCGCGATGGGCTGCGTCGGCGTCTATGCCGAAGTGTTGCGCGGGGGGACGCTGCGGCCTGATATGGCGGTGGAGTTGGAATGAACGGGGTCGGGACTGGAGTTGTCCAGGCTTGGACTCCGGTTCACTCCTGCTCGGCGATCAGCATGCGGATCTCCTCGCAGACCCGCTCTAGGTGGGCGGCCATCGCCGTCGCGGCTCCCTCGGCGTTTCCAGTGCGGAGGGCCTGCACGATACGCTCATGCTCCGCCACGGCCAGCTCCGCCGTGACGGGGATCTGCAGCGTCTCCTGCATCCGGCCGTGCAACGGGCGAAGGATCGGCGCCAGCATCATTTCGAGTGACGGATTCCGGGTCGCCCGGGCGATGGCGAGGTGGAAACGAGAGTCCACCTCGATAAACCCGCCCGGTAGGTGCCGTAACTGGTCGCGCATGGCCTCCACCAGGCCGGCCAGGACGTCGAGGTCCTCCGGCGTTACCCGGGCGGCAGCCCGGCGGGCGATGCCGACCTCGAGGACCTGGCGCACCTCCAGCCAGCGCAGGAGGCCGTCCCGGTCGCTGCGAATGAAGAGCTGCAAGGCCGAGGAGACATCCCAGGCTTCGCGCGGGTTGACGTAGGAGCCGACCCCGTGCCGAATCCGCACCAGACGGTAGGACGCCAGACTGCGGATAGCCTCGCGGATGACGGTCCGGCTGACGCCGAAGCGCGCCGCCAATTCGCCTTCCGTCGGCAGCAGACCATCGGGCGGCAAGGTTTCGTCCAGGATCCAGCCGGTCAGCCGCTCCGCCACTTCGTCGGCAAGGCGGCGCCGTTCCCGCACCGGCTCGATCGGCAAGGACTGTATCACCGCCACCGGTGGACACCAGCACTTCCCACGTTGTATGACGTCTATTGACAAACGCTGTCAGTGGCCATATGATACCGCCGAACGAGCGAGCAGGCAATCACGCGCCCCGGCCCGTAGTCTCCTCCGCCCAGGAGAGCGCCAGGAGGTGAAGTCGTAGGGCGTCCATTGACAATCGGCGGGAGCGAGCATATCCTACCGCTACAAGAGCGAGCAGGCAATCACCGGTCCGTCTGAGGCGCTCTGGTCCGGGACCAGCCGTGGCGCACGTTTCTCGGTAGCAAAGGAGGAGTCCGTGTATCCGGTTCGCTTATCTCGACGCACCTGTTTGTCCCTGTTTGCTTCCACATCTGTCCTCGGCCTCTTGGCCGCCTGCGGCGGGTCGGCGGCGGTGACCAGTACCGGGACGGCGGCGAGCTCGTCCGTGGCGACGACCGCCTCCGTGGCGACGACCGCCTCCGTGGCGGGTACGGCGACGACGAGCGCCGCGGCGCAAAGTGCCGTCACTACCGCGAGCGCCACCGTCGCCACGAGTAGCGCCGCCGCCAGCACGAGCGCCGTGGCGACATCGAGCAGCACGGCCAGCGCGGCCGCCGCGACCGCCGACGCGGCAACGCCCACGCCCGTCCCGGTCGTGATCAAGCAGGGCTTCCAGGAGGTGCGGGTCTGGGTGCACTGGGGCGGCCAGTCGAAGGACCTCCTCCAGAAGCAGGTGATCGACCCCTACAACAACGGCCAGGGCGCGCAGGACAAGGTCCAGGTCGTCGTCGAATCGAAGGACGACAACAAGTGGCAGGAGG
>JAICXR010000590.1 GCA_025980355.1 Chloroflexota bacterium
AGCAACGGCAAGGGCGTCTCCGGTGCCCGCCTCTTTGCCATCGCCCACTTCCCCGGCGGCCATTCCGAAGTGTGGGTCTCGCCGGCGGAGTCGGGCTCCAACGGCCTCGTCTGGGTTTCGGCGCCGGTCACCGGAGTCAGCAGTAGCGCGACCATCCTGGTCGACGTCTACATGACGTATAACGGACAGAGCTACCACGGGCAGACGTCATTCCAGGTCCGGTAGCGTGTGCTCCCCTGGTCGCCCAGGTTCGGTGACCTTCACTCCCAGTAGCGGATCACCGCCGCCTCTTGCCAGTCCGACTCTCCATGCGCGGCCACGGCTTTGTAGATTTCGTTCGTCATCGCCGTGAGCGGCGCCAGGAGGCCGGCATCTTGCGCCACCTCCAGGGCGTAGCCGAGATCGCGCGTCTGCTGGCGTAGTTCGCCGTGGCCCTCAATGTTTCCGTGCAGCATGTCCGCCACGCCGCGCAACTCCAGGAGGTCGGCGGTCAGTTCGGCGTCCAGGCCAACGCGCCGGGCGAAGGAGAGCCCCTCGGCGAGCGCCGCCGTCCGTGCCGCCTGCAACATCTGGTCGAGGAGTTTTGTGAGTTGGCCGAAGCCGGACGGTCCGACAAGGCCGACACGGTGGGCGAACAGTTCCAGGAGCGGTTTCGCCCGTTCGAACGCGCCGGATGCGCCGCCGACAACGGCCGTCCATTGGTCACCGTGCGCCACGAGGGGCGCGTCCAGCATGTCGCCACCCCGGGCGGCGACCAGGGCGGCCAGCCGGCGATCACTGGCCGGCAAGCTGGTAGCGACGTTGACGACCAGTTGCCCCGGCGCGAGCGCGGAGAGCACCCCTTCCGGCCCTTCCATCACCACCTCCAGCGCCCGGACATCGGGCAGGGCGAGCAGCACCGTGTCCACCGCGGAGGTAAGGTAAAAGGCGTTGGCGGCGTCCCGCGCGCCACGCGCCACGAGCGCGCCGCTCTGCTGCTGATCGCGGTTGAGGATCACCAGGCGTCGCCCCGAGTCGAGCAGCCGAGCCGCCAGATATTCCGCCAGGTGGCCCGCACCGATCAGGCCGACGGCGTCGGC
Organism: Chloroflexota bacterium; assembly: GCA_025980355.1. Classification (GTDB taxonomy): domain Bacteria; phylum Chloroflexota; class UBA4733; order UBA4733; family UBA4733; genus UBA4733. The sequence continues at coordinate 1,080 of JAICXR010000590.1, forward strand.
CCGGCCGTCGGCGTCGCTACTCGCGGTCATTGGCGGGTCGGCGCCGGCGTCTGCTCGCCAATCTCGGCCAGCCAGCGGGTCATCACCCGCCCATACTGCTGCAAGGTGGGCAACGGGTCGACGTGCTGGGTCGCATTGTTGATCCATTCCAGCGAGAACGTCCCGTCGAAACCGTGCCGGGCCAGGAGTTCGATCTGGTGGCGGGAGCTGCCCTCCCCCTCGCCAAGGGGCACGGGGTACACGCTCCGTTGGTCGGCGCTCGGCCCAGCCGGAATCTCCGAAACATGCACATGGCGCACCCAGGGCGCGAGCAGGGCGAAGGCATCGTCCACACTGATGTCGTGGCGGACGTGGTGCGCCGCGTGCCAGACGGCGCCGAGATTGGCGTGACCTGCGTGCTCCAGGCACCAGGCGACGTCTGTAGGGTTCCAGAAAGCGTCGTGCGTCTCCAGGCAGGGCGTGACATGGAATGGGGCGCAGCGTTCCGCCGCCGCCGCCAGCCCCTCCGCCACGAGCGGGCGCGCTTGCTCCATCGTCCAGCCATCGGCCATCGGGCCGCCGAAGACGCGCATGACCGAAGCGCCCGCCGCGGCGGCCAGTTCGGCATAGGCCGCGATGTCGTCCACCGCGGCCCGGCGCTCTTCCGGCGTCGGGCGGTTG
>JAICXR010000486.1 GCA_025980355.1 Chloroflexota bacterium
CGCGCCGGCCTGCCAGTTCGTGCTGGGTTTCGCGGCGCTGCACGACAGCCTCGCGACCATCGTCGGCGGCTGCCTGGATGACGAGCAGCACAACCCGGCCAACGGCGACGCCCTCCAGCACACGACGCACGGCCTGCTCGTCTGGCGGAAGGCCGACAACTTCACCGCCTTCACCGACGGCGGCCAGAGCTGGATCGCCGGCCCCGACGGGCTGGCCGAGCGGCCCAACGATCAGCGGTACGCCTGGGAAGCGAATCCGACCGGACTACCGGAGGTGCCAACCGTACCCGGTGTTCTGCCGGGCATTCAGGCGTCCGGCGCCAGCGGCCTGGTCGCCACGACGCTCCAGGTGCCGGCCGCCTATCGGGGCGGCGTCTTCGCCCAGGCCCGCACCATCGCCCTGCCGCCGGGCTACCACATCAGCGTCTTCGCCGCCGGGCTGAACGGCCCCCGCGGGCTGGCATTCAGCCCCCAGGGCGACCTCTACGTCACGTTGCAGGCGGCGGGGCGGGTCGTCGCCCTGCCGGACCGCCAGCACACGGGGGCGGCCGGACAGGTCGTCGGCGTCGAGAGCGGGCTCCTCAACCCGTTCGGACTGGCGTTCCACGACGGCGCCCTGTATGTCGGAGAGACGACGCAGGTCGACCGCTTCCAGGTGGATCCCGCCAGCCTCCAGGTGGGCAATGGCCAGGTCGTCGTCTCCGGTCTGCCCGGCGATGTCGGCCACATCACCCGCACCGTCCAGTTCGGGCCCGATGGCAAGCTGTACGTATCGATCGGGTCCTCCTGCAATCTCTGCGTCGAAGGCGACGCCCGCCGTGCCACAATCATGCAGTTCAATGCCGATGGCAGCGGCGGCCGTATCTATGCGCGCGGCATGCGCAACGCGGTAGGGTTCACTTTCCAGCCGGGCACGGGATTACTCTGGACGACGGTCAACGGCCAGGATTCGCTGGGCGACGACGTTCCCGGTGAGGATGTGTCGGCCGTGCAGTCGGGCGACAACTTCGGCTGGCCCTACTGCTACGGCGACCGGCAGACCGACCCGTCGCTGGCGGCGCCAAGCGCCAACTACTGCGCCGGGACGACGGAGCCGACGTTACAACTGCAGGCCCACATGGCCCCGCTCGGCGCAACCTTCGCTACGTCGCCCCAGCTCCCGGCCGGCCAATGGGGCAGTCTGCTCGTGGCGTTGCACGGCTCCCAGCACGCCTCGTTCTATTCCGGCTACAAGATCATGCGCGTCGCCATGCAAGGTCCGCAGCCGACGAGCGTGAGCGACTTTGCGACCGGCTGGCTGACGAACGGCGGCTACTGGGGCCGTCCGGTCGCCATCGTGCAGGGTCCCGATGGCGCCTTCTACGTCTCCGATGATCTGGCCGACGCCGTCTACCGCATCTGGTACGACGGACAGTCTTAGGACAAGAGACTCTACGGCGGGCCGCGTCGTGCCGGTCGTTCACCTGCCCGCAAACGGGGCGACGACGATAACCAGGCACGCTGAGGCGACCGCCGCACTCACGCCAGTTGGGCGAACACCGGACCGAGCAACTCCTCCAGGTAGGGCGTGACCTGCCAGGCCGCTTTCAGGGCGAGATACTCCTTGAGGGCCGCCGGGTCGCGACCGGCGACCGGTGGGTCACCCTGGCCGCGCCTGACGGCACGGATCATCAGGTTCTTGGCGGTGTGCTCGGTGCTGACGAACTCCACGATCTCGCTGTGGTAACCCACGATGCGCAGGATCAGGGCCCGGAAGGTGTCGGTCAGGATGTCGCCCAGGCGCTCGCGCAAGACGCCGTGGTGCAGCAACGGCCGCAAGGGCGCCGAGACACCGCCGGCGCTGAGTTGCTGTTGCAGGTGATGGTGGCAACAGGGCGCGCAGAAGATGGCGGCGCTCCCCCAGCGGATCGCCTGGGCCAACGCCTCGTCGGTGGCCGTGTCGCAAGCGTGCAGCGCCAGCACGATGTCCGGCGCGCTGGGTGGTGCGTAGTCGATAATCGGGCTTTCCTGGAAGCTGAGTCCCACCCAGCCCAGGTGGCGAACCTTCTCCGCGTGCTGGGCCAGCAGCTCGCCATTGACGTCGATCCCGGTGAGTGTGGTCGGCACGCCGAGCAGGTCTTGAAAATAGTGGTAGGTCGCGAAGGTGAGGTAGGCGTTGCCGCAGCCGCAGTCGACGATGGTGAGCGGGCGATCGCCATGCCGCATGGCTTCCACGCCACCGGCCTGCTCCACCGTCTCGCCGACGAGCTTGAGGAACTCATTGAGCTGGCGGTACTTGCGCTGGCGCTCGGCGCGCACCTTGCCGTCGCTGGTTATGATGCCGGTTTCGACCAGGAAGGGGTCGGCCTGCTCGGCGGGGAGGATCACCCGCTTCCGGCGGTCGTGGGCAAGGTCGGGCTGGCGTTGCGGGTTGGGCGCCTTCCCGTGGCGCACGACCGCCTTCCCCGCGTTCGTGATCTGCACCTGGAGGCTGTCGCGCGCCGATTCGACCCGGATGTTCTTGAACGGCAGCGCGAGCAATTGCCTGGTCTGTTCGGCGACCTCCGCGCCGCCATAGTTCTTCACGACGCATTTCTTGGCATCGAAGTACGAGAACTGCGCGTGGACCGTGCCTTTGATCGCCACTGGCCGAATCGTCACCCTGACCCACGGAGGGGCCACTGTCCCGGCGACACCGCTGAACGTCGCCCGCACGAAG
>JAICXR010000214.1 GCA_025980355.1 Chloroflexota bacterium
CCCTCGCGATGCAAAACTCTGCGGCGCACACCTGAATGTTCACCGCCTTGACACCGCCTGTGGGCCGGGGCACCATACTGGGGCTTCGTTCATTCTGATTGTGGGTTTGCTTCTTGAGGAGGAAATCGCCTGTGCCACTCAGCACACTGACTCGACGCCAGTTTCTCGGTAGCCTGGCGACGGTGGCCGGGGCCGGCATCGTGACCGCCGGATGTGGTTCCGCGGCCGTACAGACCGCCACACAGTCCGCCGGCTCGTCGGCCGCAGCGCCGACGTCGGCCGCCACGGCCGGCAGCGCGAGCGTCGCCCCAACGACGGCGTCCGCGTCGAGCGCCGCCACAACCACCGCCGCAAGCAGCGCGGCGACCAGTAGCGCGACGGCGAGTAGTGCGGCAGCGACCAGCAGCCCGGCTGCCGCCGCCAAGGCCGGCCAGGTTTCGCTGAACTGGTGGCCGGGCTGGCCCGGCACCTACATGGGCGACATCGCCAACGCCTTTATGAAGGACAATCCCACGATCAAGGTGGAGCCCGGCCTGTACTACCCTGACGACACCAAGCTGCTCGCCCAAGTCGCCGCGGGGACGGGCCCCGATCTCGTATCGGACATCGACTACTCCAACTATATTCAACGCGCCCTCGTCCAGCCGATCGACGACCTGCTCCAGGCGGCGAAGATCGCCACCAAGGGCGGTGATATCCGCGATTCCAACTGGAACGCCTTCTTCTGGCACGGCAAGTACTACGGCGTGCCGGCCGTGGACACGGCGGGCCGGCAGGGGATGGGCTACAACGTTGACCTCGTCCAACAGGCCGGACTGGACCCGACGAAACTGCCGGAGACGTGGGACGATGTCTACGTCTGGCACCAGAAGCTGACGAAGTTGGACACGGCGGGCAACGTGCAATATCTCGGCCTTGATCCGCTGTTCAGCCGCCCCAGCGCCGCAAGCGGGGGCGATCCCTGGATGTGGCCGCCGATGTGGGGCTTCCACTATTTCGACGTCAACACCATGAAGTACGACATCGACCGCTCGGAGACGGCGGATTTCTACACGATGATCCAGAAGTTCGATGACGTGCCGGGCATTGACAAGAAAAACGCCTTCGCGAAGCCGTTCTCGAACAAGTACAACGCCTTCGGGGCCGGAAAGCAGGCGATGGCGATCACCTATCCATCCGGGCCGGCAGAGGTCCACCAGGTCGATGCGAACAGCCACTATGCGTGGACGTACGTGCCGATGCCCACCAATCGGAAGGGGATCACGCTCCAGACGGCCGCCGGGCACGCCCAGGTGCTCCTGGCCGGGACGAAGCACCGGGACGAGGCCTTCCAGTTGGCCGTCTACATGACGGGTAAACAAGCAAGCGACATCCTGTTCGACCAGGTGGGCTGGGTCGGGCCGAGCAAGAAGTGGCAGCAGACGATGGACCTCAGCAAGTTCGCGCCGGACGTCCAGCAAGGCATCCGCTTCTTCACGGACTCCCTCGACCAGGCCAAGGAAGTCTGGATCCCGGATATGGACCCGGAGGACGGGTATCTCCGGGCGCAGTGGCAGAAAATCGCCGACCAGGTGAACCACCACAAGCTCGATGCCAAGACGGCCGCCCAGCAACTGCAGTTCATGATGACGACGCAGATCAACAGCCAGGCAGGCGATTTCAAAGCCGGATAAGAACGTGCCGCGTTCGGCCATACCCGTCCCGGCCCACCGCCGTCTATCGCGCGTGGACACGCGGAGACCGTGAAGAGGCATTGGGATCATGGGCGACGGCGAGGGTCTGTTCATCCCGCCTGAGCTGGAGGCGGCCAGCGCGTGGTGGGACCGGGGCGGTCGGGACTGGCTGGTGCGCCTGCCGGAACTCGTCGCCGGCTACGAGCAGCGATGGGCCATCCGTGTCGGGCGGGCCTTCTCCCCCGGCGGCACCGCGTCGTACGTCGCCCCGGCAACGCGCGCGGACGGGTCGCCGGCGGTGCTCAAGCTCTCGCCGCCCGACCCGGCCATGCGGCACGAGGCGGCGGCGCTCGGGCTCTACGCCGGCGACGGGGCGGTCCTGCTCTACGAGCACGACCCGGCCCCCCCGGCCCTGCTCCTGGAACGCTGCCGGCCCGGCACCGCACTGCCGCTGGCGGTCGCGAACCCGGACGAGCAGGTGGTGATCGGCGCGCGGGTGCTGCGGCGGCTGTGGCGGCCCGTCCCGGCGGACCACCCGTTCGACCGGCTGGTCGAGGTAGCGGCGCGGATGGCCGACGCGGTCGAGCGAACGGTTCGCGCCTATGCGCCGCCCTACGACCCGGGGCTGATCGAGGAAGGTGCTGCTCTCCTGCGCACCCTGCCGCTGGAGGTCGCCTCACCGGTGCTCTTGCACCGAGATTTCAACCTGGGCAATGTGCTGGCCGCACAGCGCGAGCCCTGGCTGGCGATCGATCCCCAGCCGCTAGTCGGCGACGCCGCCTTCGACGCCGTGCAACTCCTCCTGGAGCCCGGCCAGCTGCTCGACGAAGCCGATCCAGCCCAGGCGGTGCGACGGCGTCTCGCGCTGGTGGCCCGGGAGACGGGGCTAGACGCCCAACGCATGTGCGCCTGGGCCCTCGCCCGCGCCGTCGAGTGGGGACTGGCCGCCCTCACGGTCGGATCGCCGCCCTGGGGCGAGGATGCAATCAACCTGGCACACGTCTTAGCCCGGGTGGGGAGCAGTGGGTACGTTCGGGGCTGACCGCCCGGCCCTTACTGGGCAGGTGCCAGACCGTCGGAGGCCGCGTGTCCGCGCCAGGCCATCGTCAGCAAGAAGACGCCGTCCTCGAGCGCCGTCACCGAGTGACGGAGCGCCGCTTCCAGGGCCAGGAACTGGCCGGCGACGAGGTTGATGTGCTGATTGGGCAGGTCCACCCGCAGCTTCCCCGAGATCGCCTGGATGGTGATCGGCCCGGAGGATTGGTGCGGGTCCATGGCCGCGCCATGGCGCAGCGCCACCAGCACGACGCGCAAGTCGGCCTCTTTCACCAGGGTCTTCGCGGTATGCCCCGTCTTGCGCCAGCCCTCCTCTTCCAGCAACTGGCGGACCTCATCACCGAGGTCGAAGCTCAGCGTCGATTCGGCCAGCCAGCGCGAGGCGCGCTCGGTGCTGCCGTGGGTGGCCCCGGTCACCGGCGCCTCGGACGATCCATGCTCTGTGTTCACGGTGCCTCCTTTCGTCGATCCGCCAAGCATATGCCGTGCCGGCCGGTTCCACCAGCACTCGGTCGGAGCAGAGACGTCGTCGCCGACGCCTGGTGGTCGCCACCCGGTATGCGGTAGCATCTCGTGGAGTGGCGGGAACGGCCGGGTTGCCGCATCCCCGTCTATCCGGGAGGAGCGCGACGCTGGAACCGGCCCGCGACGAACCTTCAGCGGCGACGAATACCGATCCGAACGCGCCGTTAGGCCACGCCTCCGCGGAGCGGCACCCCGCGCAACAGGCCCTCATCTTGCAGGCCGTTGGCGAAGGGATCGTCGGCCTGGACCCGGCGGGGGCCGTTACCTTCGCCAATCCGGCGGCGGCGGCCATGACCGGGTATGCACCGGAGGATTTGTCCGGCCGCTCCTTCCACGCGCTCGTACACCACCACCACGCCGACGGCACGCCATATGCCGAACAGGACTGCCCGATTCTGGCGGTCTACCGGGACCTCGCCGTCCATCGGGCGAGCGGCGACGTGTTCTGGCGCCGCGACGGGACGAGCTTCCCGGTGGAGTACGTCGGGACGCCGATGGTCGCGGACGACGCGCTGGTCGGCGCCGTGGTGCTCTTCCGGGACATTCGTGAGCGCCTGGAGGCGGAGGCCCATCAGCGCGACCTGTTGCGGCGCGCCGAGACGGCGGAGGCGCGCTTCCGCACCCTGCTGGAGTCGGCACCGGATCCGATTGTGATCACCGATCGCCGCGGCGAGATCGTGCTCGTCAACCGCCAGGCCGAGTTCGCCTTCGGCTACACCCGGGAGGCCCTGCAAGGCCAGCCTATCGAGGTGCTTGTCCCGCCGCGCTTCCGGCAAGGCCACGTGGCGCACCGCCACCACTACTACGCCCACGCCCGCACCCGCCCGATGGGGGCGGGCCTCGACCTCTCCGCGCAGCGCCGGGACGGCAGCGAATTCCCGACGGAGATCAGTCTGAGCCCGGTCGAGTCGGACGGCGAGTTGCTCGTCATCAGCGTCATCCGCGACATCACGGAGCGTCACCGGGCGGCCGAGGCCCTGCGGGAGAGCGAAGAACGTTTCCGTCTGCTGGTCCAGAATGTCCAGGACTACGCCATCTTCTTGCTGACGCCCGACGGCCACGTCGCGAGCTGGAATTCCGGCGCCCAGCGTCTGCTGGGCTATGACGAAGCGACCATCGTGGGCCAGCACTTCACCCACTTCTACCCGCCGGAGGACGTCGCGGCGGGGAAGCCACAGGAGGAGCTGCGGGTGGCGGCGGCCGAGGGCCGCTGTGCGGACGAAGGGCGACGCCTCCGACAGGACGGCTCCGAGTTCTGGGCCAACACGATCCTGACCGCCTTGCGCGACCCGCAAGGCCGGCTGCGCGGCTTCGCCAAGGTGACGCGCGACGTCACGGCGCGGCGCGAACTGGAGCGCCAGAAGGACGAGTTCGTCGCCAACGTCTCCCACGACCTGCGCACGCCGCTGGGCGCGATCACCATGTCCATCGGCGCGGTGCTGGCCCACGCGCCGCCGGACCTGCCGCCGCCCCTCCGCCGTCTCCTCGTCAACATCGACTTGGCCTCGGCGCGCATGGCGCGGCTCGTGGACGACCTGCTGGAACTCACCCGGTTGCAGGCGGGGCGCGTGCAACTGCGGCTCGAACGCACCGACCTCTGCGCGCTGGCGCGCCGTGCGGCGGACGCCATCGAGCCGCTGGCGGAGGCGAAGCGCCAGCGGCTGGACCTCGACCTGCCGCCCTCCCCGCTCCGGAGCTCGGTCGACGCCGAGCGGCTGGAGCGCGCGCTCATCAACCTGCTCGCGAATGCCCAGAAGTACGGCCGGGAAGGGGGCCGGATCGGGCTGCGTCTCCGACGACGCGCCGGGGAAATCTCCATCGCGGTGAGCGACGACGGCCCCGGCATCCCCGCGGAGGAGCAAGCGCGCATCTTCAATCGCTTCTACCGCGCCGCCGGCACGGCCGGCAATGAGGGCAGCGGGCTCGGCCTCCCCATCGCCCGCGGCATGGCGGAGCTGCACGGCGGGCGGCTGGAGGTGGAGAGTGCACCGGGCCGGGGCAGCACCTTCACCATCGCCTTGCCGCTGAAGGGGACGAGGGAGGCGACGACCGCCTCGGGACAACCGACCACGAGGAAGGGGGCAGCCGGATGAACATCCTGGTGGTGGACGACGATCCGCAGATGCGCGAGGCGCTCACGGTCAGCCTGGAGTTGCACTGGGACGACGCGAGCATCCTGGCCGCCAAGGACGGGGAGGAGGGGCTGCGCCTATTCGCCGAGCACGACCCCGACATCGTGCTTCTCGACGTCTCCATGCCGGGCAAGGACGGTTTCCAGGTGTTACAGGAGATCCGCCGACGTTCCGACGTGCCGGTGCTCATGCTGACGGCGCGAGGCGACGAGACGGCGCAGGTCCGCGGCCTGGAGCTCGGCGCCGACGACTACGTGGTGAAGCCGTTCAGCCACCTGGCGCTGCTGGCGCGGATCAAGGCGGTATTGCGGCGGGCGGCGTTGCCGCCGCCGGCTCGCGCCTTGCCGGATTTCACGACGGGCGACCTCGCCATCCACTTCCAGAACCAGGACGTCACGGTGAAGGGGGAGCGCGTCAACCTCACCCCTATCGAGTACAAACTGCTCTACCACCTGGCACGCAACGCCGGCCGGGTGCTGCCGCAGCAGACGCTGCTCGACCGGGTCTGGGGCGAGGACTACGACGCCACCAGCGATTACCTGAAGGTGTACATCAGCCGGTTGCGGGCCAAGCTGGAACGGCCCGGCGACGCCCACTACATCGAGACGGTCCGCGGCCTGGGCTACCGCTTCATCCGGCGAAAGGACTGACCGGGTCTGCGACCGCGGGCCTCGTCATTTCCAGCCGCCGTACGGCGCCGAAGGCGTCACATTGAGCACCCCGGCCGCACCCAGCATCATGTTGCGCATCGCATGATCCACGAAGGTGTAGCGACCCGGCTCCGGGATTGTCAGATCGAAGACCACGCCCTCGCCAGGAGAGACTGTGTAGGTCGACACGCCGCTGAGGGCGTGGGCCGGGTCGCCATCGGGATAGAC
>JAICXR010000592.1 GCA_025980355.1 Chloroflexota bacterium
GCTGACCCTAACCGCGTCTTACGCCACATCGGCAGCGTCCCGCCAGCACATCCTGCCGACGCCAACGGCGACGAACAGCGGCTGGTCGCCTAGGATTGTAGGATCAGCATGGAAGGATTTACACCAGCAGGGTGCCGGTTATGAAGTAGAATTCACGACCCTGACTGGGCATACCGTTGCCGTCGTCACCGTCACGTCCGACGCTGTCCGTGCGGTGAAGGAGCGGGAGCTTGCCCACGCGCGAGAAGTAGCTTGACCCCGGTCACTGCAAACCTAGCGCCGCGTCCGCCGGTCCGTCGGCGAAGTAGACTCGCCCGAGTGGCTCGGTAATAGGATGCAGTCCAACCCGTACTCGAGCGAACCATAGGGTGCAGGACAAAACTCGCCGCCGCTGGCAGTCATTGGCAGTTCCTGGCACGTCCCTGGTATTCCCGCCGGCCTAGACTGGCCGGAGGCTGCGAACGCAGCCCGTGTTCGGCGCCGATCCGGTCGGCGGATTGGGACCGGGCCGCCGCCAAGGAGGGCCGCCGTGTTGACCGACGAGGACGTCGCGCCGAGGGCTGGGCTGCTCCGAGAGTGCCGGGCCGCCTTCGACTGGTGGCAACGGCTGGCCTCGAGCCGGACGGGCGTCGCCCTGATGTTCGGCTGGGCCGTCGCCGAGGCCACCGTCTGGCCGATTATCCCCGACTTCCTGCTGGCGCCGATGGCGGCCGCCAACCGACGACGCTTCTACCTGCCCCTCGCGGCTTCCATCCTGGGCGCGGCGGTGGGAGGCGTCCTGCTCTTTCTGTTTGGCGTGTACGCGCCTGATGGAGCCTATCGGGTGCTCCGGTACGTCCCGTTGGTCCACGAGTCGCAGATCGCGGCCGCCAATCGCGAGCTGGTCGCGCGCGGAGCCGCCGGCTATTTCGTCCAGCCGTGGAGCGGCATCCCGTTCAAGGTGTGGGCGGTGGCCGGGGGCGCCCTCGGCCTGTCGCCGTGGCGGGCCATCCCGGCCTTCGTCCTCGGGCGGGGCCTGCGCATGGCGCTGTGGGCAACCATGGCGCGGGTGCTGGCCAGCCAGTTCGCCCGCTTCGTGCGGGACTTCTCACTCTTCCTGGCCGCGATCTACGTCGTGGTGTTTTTCTACGGCTGGTGGCAAGTCACCGGATAAAGGAGGATAGGGAATGACCGACAGCGCAGCGCGTCCAGGGAGACAACGCAAGAGCGTGTGGATCGCCATGGCGTTACAGTGCGTCCCGCTCCTCTCCCTCGCAGCCGCAGCCCTCGCAGGATGGGAATTGCTATGGGGCGCGTTACTGTTCTGGGGGCTGGGCTATAAGTATCTCGGCAAAACCGGACGTCGGGTGGGCGCCGGACTCTCCGGTCCGGTCTTCTCGCTCCTGAGCCTCGCCACGGGTGTGGCCTTCACCTTTGAACAACCTGCGTTCGGTCCCAGCAGCTTCAATGCGGTGTTCATTGTCATCATCGGCGCCGTCGTCGTCCTCGCCGTGGACGCCTGGCGACTCGCGATGGTGCATAACGACGCGCTCGATATCGCCAAGCGCCAGGAGCAGGAGACAGCGGCCTAGGCGCATTGCCACGACGAGCAGATGTCCCGGCTGCGCCGGGCGTGAACGCCGGGGAGGAGGAGTCCAAGATGAACAGTCTGGGTGAATTTCTGGACTGCGCCGCCCGACAGTTCGGGCCGCGGCCGGCGCTGCGTTGCAAGCCCCGCTACCGGACGGA
>JAICXR010000194.1 GCA_025980355.1 Chloroflexota bacterium
AACTACTACATCTGTGGCAACGGCATGACAGCCAGCGCCGTGCAGTTCCAGGTGCTTTCCGCCAACCCGCCGACGCTCGCGCTCTCGACCGCGCACATCAACGCCGGCGATCCGCTGACCGTTACAGGCACCAACTTCAATGGCCCGCCCGCCGGCACGCAGGTCACACTGCTGCTGGAGATCGCCGGCGGCAGCATCAACCTGCCCGGCGCGGCCATCGGCCCCGACGGGTCGTTCACCACCACGCTCAAGACCGACAATCTGCCCCAGGGCAGCGCAACGCTGCTGGCGCTGGCGGAGCAGTCCGGCAACGCCGATGCGGCCTTGCAGGCGACGGCGGGATTGGACATCGGCCAGGCATCCACGCCGACACCCTCACCTTCGCCCTCACCCTCGCCGACGGCGGCCACATCTGGGACGACAACTCCGCAGCAGACCGACAAGGGAGCGGGCGGTGGCGGCATCCTGCTGATCGTGCTGGCGATCGTGGTCGTGCTGCTGGGCGGGCTGGGCGCGGCGGCGTACTTCCTGCTGCGCCAGCGCGGCGAGCCGGGGCCGGGTGGCGGCTTCGGCGGTGGCGGCTTCCCTGGCGGCGGTGGCGGCTTCGGCGGCTCGACGGACAGGACCGTGGCGATGGGGCCATACGGCTCACCATACTCGACGAGCCGACCCGGCATGCCGTCGGGCCAGCCGGGCGGGTTCGCGCGGTCGGGGCCGTTCGACGCGCCCGCGCCGCTCGGCGGGGTAAGCCAGTGGGATGAGACGGACGTGTCGCAGCCGGACCCGACCTGGCAGCCGCGGCCGATGACGGGCCGGCGCCCATACGACGCGCCGGCGCAGTCCTATCCGCCCGATGACGCGACGCTGCCGCGACTGGACGACGTGTACGGCGGCCCGGCGGACCCGTGGGCAGGCGCGGGTACGACGGCCAGCCAGGACGACGAGTTCCCGCCTCCCGGCGGCGCGCGCGGTGGGCCGAGCTACCCATCCCCACAGCCGCGCAACGCTGGCTGGGACGACGGCGGCTGGGAGCGCACGACCCGCCCCGGTGATCCATAAGAAATTGAACCGCGGAGGTCGCAGCGTTTTTAGAGTCATACGGGTTCGTTCTGGATTGTTGTCATTGCCACGACCGGTTCGAAGACCGGGATTACCCCTGGCATTCATGCCAGGAGGCCAACCAACGACAACAACTCAGCACGAAGCAGTATCACAGGGAATCCAGATTGGCCGTTGGCGTTCCTCGTCCCAGTCCGCGACGGCGGACGTCGCGGCCACCGGCCCTCCAGGCGCGATTGCAATCGCCGGCCCACCCATATAGAAACGCCCCCTCTCCATATCAGGGGAGGGGGCGCTGCCTTGCCCGGACGGTGATGGGCTAGCCGCGCGGCGGGAAGCCGCGATTGGGGCGCGGGCCGGGCTGCGGGACGGCGGGCGGATGCTCGGCGAGCAGACGCTTGGCCTCGGCGATGGCGCGGGCGAGCTGGGGGTCTTCGCCGGCGCGATACGCCTGAGGTGGGTAGTCCACGTCAATGGTCGGGTCGGTGCCGTAGTTCTCGACGCCCCAGCCGACATCGTTGAACCAGAAGCTGAACTCCGGTTGGGTGGTGGAGCTGCCGTCCACCAGCGGGATGTACGGGTCAATGCCGATCACGCCGCCCCAGGTGCGCTTGCCGATCAGCGGGCCAAGGCCAAGCATCTTCCAGGCGTGGCTGAAGATGTCGCCGTCGGAGCCGGCGTTCTCGTCGGTGATGGCGACCAGCGGGCCGAGCGGCGCCTCGGCGGGGTACGGATGCGGATCGCCGTAGCGCTGGAAGTCGTAGCCCAGGCGCTTGCGCGCCAGCTTCTCCAGCAGCAGGCCGGAGACCATACCGCCGCCGTTCCAGCGAATATCCACGATCAGGGCGTCGTGGGCGAACTGGGGCATGTAGTAGCGGTGGAACTCGGCGAAGCCGTCGTAGCCCATATCGGGAATGTGCAGATAGCCGGCGCGGCCGCCGGTGGCCTCGCTGACGGCGCGGCGGTTGGCCTCGACCCAGTCGCGGTAGCGGGCGGGATGCTCGGAGCCGCTGGCCTTGACGACGACGCTGCGCGCGGCGGAGCCGTCCGCCGGCTGGACCAGCAGCTCGACCTCATTGCCCGCCTGATTGACGAGCAGTTGTTGCGGGCCGCGCTCCGGCGTGACCCGTTGGCCGTTGACGGCGAGGATGGCGTCGCCGGGTGCGACGTTGGCGCCGGGGATGTTGAGCGGCGAGGTGGCGTCGGGGTTCCACGGGTCGCCGCGCAGCACACGCGCGACGGTATAGCGGCCGCTGGCGGGGTCGAAGCGCCAGTCCACGCCGAGGAAGCCCTGTCGGTACTCAGGATGCGGCCGATACTCGCCGCCGCCCTCGTAGGCGTGGGAGGAGCCAAGCTCGCCCTGCATCTCCCACATCAGGTCGGACAGCTCAGAGCGCGAGCCGACACGGTCCACCAGCTTCGCGTAGCGCTCGAAGACGCGCGGCCAGTCCACGCCGCCCATGTCCGCGACCCAGAACTGCTCGCGCTGCAAGCGCCAGGCCTCGGCGAGCATCTGGCGCCACTCGCCGGGCGGCAGCACCTCGACCTTGACGCGATTCAGCTCGATCAGGCCGGACTCGCGGCCAGGCTTGTTCGCGGCCTCGCCCTCGGCTTTGGGCTTCTCGCCGGCTTTGAGCACGCGGATGCGCTCGCCGGCGCGAATGGCGACGGTCTTGCCGTCGGCCGTCACCTCGAAATCGGAGATGCCGTCGAGGATGCGCTCCTGCTTGTGCGTCTCGAAGGTGTAGCCATCCAGCGCGCCCTTCGCCTCAGGCACGAGGCTGGGCGCGTAGCCGGTGCCGCGCATTCCCTCGACGGGGTAGGAGGAGAAGAGCACGCCGTCGTTGCTGCCCTGCACACGGCCGTAGCGGCCTTCGGCAACGGGGAAGGCGACGATGCGGTCGGCGATGCCGTCGAAATCAATGCCGACCGGCTCCGGCGCGGCGGGCTTCTCCTCGGACTTGGCGGCGTCGAGCGTCTCGGCGGCCTCGCTCTTGGGCGCCTGCGGCGCGGGGATGAAGGGCGAGGGCAGGTCTTTGCGCAGCGTCAGCAGGTATGGCTTGATGCCCTTGGGGAAGCCCAGCTCGAACTGCATGTCGTCCTGCACCGGGTCGTAGTCGCGGGCGGAAATGAAGTAGAGGTAGCGGCCTTTGGGGTCGAAGGCCGGCTGCATGTCGTGCAGCACGGGATCGGTGACCTGGCGCGTCTGGCCGGTGGTGAGGTCGGCGACCTTGATGGCGGTCTGGTGCGGGTTGACGGCGAGGGCGTAGGCCAGCCAGCGCGCGTCGGGCGACCAGGCGAGGCCGCGGTTGGTGCGGTTGCCGCCGATAGGGGCGAACTCGGCGCGGCCATGCTTGCTCTCGTCAATTACCTTCATGGCTCCGCTGGCGGCGTCCACCAGCAAGACCTGGTTGCGGTGATTGACGATGGCGATCTGGTCCCCGCTGGGGGCGGGGCGCAGCTCGAGGATGTGGCCGACGTCGAGCGTGTCGAAGACGCGATCCGGCGCGTCGGGGTCGGCGGAGAGCACGGCGAGGCGCGCCTCGCGGCCGTCGTCGGCGAGCACGGCGAGACGCTTGCCGTCGGCCATCCAGGCGGCGAGGCGATAGCGCACGCCTTCGGCCGTGCCGTACTGGCGCACCGGGCCTTCCCAGTTGCCCAGTGAGAAAGGCTTGCCACGGGTGGCGAGGGCGAGGCTGTGGCCCTGTGGATGCGGCGCGAAGGCGGTGAGGTACTGGGCGGCGGGAACGAACTTGCGCGCGCGCTGGGCGCGGGCGCCGGTCAACTCGACGGGGACGCGGCGGTCCGCGCCGCTGGTGGGGTCGAGCAGGTAGAGGTCGGCGCCGGCGTGATGGACCAGGCGCGTGCCGTCAGTAGCGAGGCCGCGGGCGTAATACTCGCTCTGGCTCGTGTGGCGGCGCAGGTCTTCGCCGCTGGGCAGGACGGAGTAGACGTTGCCGATGCCCTCGTGGTCGGAGATGAAGTAGACGCGGTCGCCGACCCAGCATGGGCTGGTGACGTTGGTGTTGAGGTTGAGCAGGCGGTGGAACTGGCCGTCGCCGCTGGCGTCAATCCAGAGGTAGCCGGCGGTGCCGCCGCGATAGCGTTTCCAGCGGGCGGGGTCGGCGGTGTTGCGGCCGAGCACGACGGCGCCGTGCGGGCCGAAGGCGATGCCGTGGGCGACGCCGTAGGGCAGTTCAGCTGGCTCGCCGCCATTGGCGGAGACGCTGAAGAGCTTGCGCACGCGCGGGGAGAACTGGCCGGCGGAGCTGACGTAGAGGATGCCGGCGCCGTCGGGCGTCCAGCCGGCGAGGGCGACGAAGTTGACGCCCTGGTAGGTGAGGCGGCGGGCGGCGCCGCCATCGGTGGGCATGACGTAGACCTCGGTGGGGCCTTCGTCGCGGCCGATGAAGGCGATCTGCTTGCCGTCCGGCGAGAGGCGGCCGTGGGTGGCCTCGGCGACGCCGGCAGTGAGGCGCTCGGCGCGTCCGCCGGAGGCGCTCACCAGCCAGAGGTCGTCCTCGGCGGTGAAGGCGATGGAATCGCCGGCGATGGAGGGATAGCGGAGGTAGCCCTGAAATGCCATAGGTCGCGGTACTCCCAACTAGCCTGAGTGGCGACAGGCGCATATGCCCTGGGACTGTATGACCCGGCGCGGCGGGGTGTCAAACGCGCAATGGGGATGAGACGCGCGAGGGCAGTGAGGTTTGTCAGATTTCTGGCAGGGGACGAAGAACGAGAACTACCGCAGAGGTTCACAGAGGTTCACGGAGGTCGGAGGAGGAGAGGAGACTAGAGAAGTGAGCAGCAGAGGATGCATTGTCGCCGCGCTGGCGTGTCGCCGTATGATTGGAGGGAAGGCGGGGCTGAGAGCGAATAGCCCCTTTCGATGAGGAGAGCGGCGATGTTCGAGGATGTGCCGGATGATGAGATCCGCGCGGTGTTGACGCGCTTCAAGCGGATTGCGGTTGTGGGGCTGTCGGAGAACCCGGCGCGGCCGAGCTATGGGGTGGCGGCATACCTGCTGCGCCAGGGCTACGAGATCGATCCAGTCAATCCGACCATCGCGGGCCGGACGGTGCTGGGGCGGACGGTCTACGCCTCGCTGCGCGATCTGCCACAGCCGCCGGAGATCGTGGATGTCTTCCGCCGGTCAGAGTTCGTGCCGCCGGTCGCGGAGGACGCGATTGCGGTGGGGGCGAAGGTGCTGTGGACGCAGTACGACGTAGTCAATGATGAGGCGGCCAAGCGGGCGGCGGATGCCGGGCTGATCGTGATCCAGGACCACTGCACGGCGGCGGATCACCGCCGGCTGGGGATCGGACCGGTGTCGGGAACCTACCCCCCAGCCCCCTTCTCTGGCAGGGAAGGGGGAGCGGAAGGGTAAGGACTACCGGCGGGCGGTGACGGCGCCGGTGTTGAAGCCCATCCAGTGCATGCGGCCGAGGTGGCGCGCATGCTCGACCTTCATGCAGCGGTCCATGATAACGGCGAGGCCGGCATCCGCGGCGATCTGCGCGCCTTCGGGGCTGATGACGTCGAACTGGAGCCAGAGGGCTTTGGCGCCGATCTGGACGGCTTCACGGGCGATGGCGGGGACGGCCGCGGGGGCGCGGAAGACATCCACCACATCCACGGGGAAGGGGATGGCGCTGAGCGAGGGATAGCTGGTCTCGCCCAATATCTCCTTCTCCTTGGGGTTGACGGGGACGATGCGGTAGCCGTGGCGCTGGAGGTAGTAGCCGACGAAGTTGCTGGGGCGCAAGACGCTCGGCGAGAGGCCGACGACGGCGACGGTGCGCGCGGAGCGCAGGATGTCGCGGATGGTGCGCTCGTCCTGATATTTGGGATCCACGGCGACGGCGCCAGATGGTAGCGGGCAGAAGGCGGGCGCGCTGTCGCCTTCTGCTGAGGACATGGTGGGGGTCGTGCTGGTCGTGGCGGTCATTGAACTACCTCCGGGTTGACGGCGGGATTGGGGGATGTGGCGGGAACGGCGGATGCGGTGGACGCGGCCGGGGCGTGCGCGGATGCGCCGATGCCGGAGGCGGCGCGGAAGCCGCGTTCGAGGTCCCAGATCAGGTCATCGCTGGACTCGATGCCGACGGAGAGGCGGATGGTGCCGGGAGTGATGCCGGCGGCGGCCAGCTCGTCGTCTTCGAGCTGGCGATGGGTGGTGCTGGCCGGATGGATGACCAGGCTCTTGGCGTCGCCGACGTTGGCGAGGTGGCTCCAGAGCGTAAGCGATTCGATGAAGCGCTGGCCGGCCGCGCGGCCGCCGGCGATGTCGAAGGCGAAGATGGCCCCGGCGCCGCCCGGCAGATACTTCCGCGCGAGGGCGTGATAGGGGCTGGAAGCCAGGCCGGGATAGCGCACGCGCTCGACCTGGGGGTGGCCATCGAGGAAGCGCGCGACGGCGAGCGCGTTCTCGACATGGCGGGCCATGCGCAGGTGCAGCGTTTCGAGCCCTTGCAGGAAGAGGAAGGCGTTGAATGGGCTCATGCAGGCGCCGAGGTCGCGCAGGGTTTCGGCGCGCAGC
>JAICXR010000244.1 GCA_025980355.1 Chloroflexota bacterium
CAACTGCCGTTCGCCGCCGCCGACCAGATCCTCATCAACGCCTTCTACGCCATGCACGACACGCGCACGCCGAACGTCGTCTACTTCGTGGTCGCCGTGATCTGGGCGGCGGTGGCGATCCCCGGCGTCCACCTGTTCGGCTGGCCGGCGTTGGTGGCCGCCAATACGATCCAGAACTGCGCGCACGCCATCATCCTCTACGCCTTGCTGCGGCGACGGCATGGGGAGATGGCGGCGCAAGGGATCGGGCGCAGTTGGGCGCGCGGCCTGGGCGCGACGACGCTCATGGGCGGCGCCTGTTGGGCGGCCGCGACGGCGCTGGAGCGCGCCCTCCGCGCCGGCAAGGTCGCCGACCTCCTGACGATCGCCCTGGCCGGCGGCGTGGCCGCCCTGGTCTACGTCGCCGTCTTGTGGCTGGCGAGCCGGGAGGAGGTCGCCCTGATCCGCCGGAGCCTGCGGCGCCAGGAAGTGTAGCTGTTTAGGGCCGCGACTGCGGTCTGCGGCCAAGTTACCAGGGGCACTGTGGTGCCGGAGTAGTCGTGCGACCGCAGTCGCCCCTCGTCGCTTGGCCGGGGGCGCCCCCTGGGCCCGCAGTCGCGGCCCTCCTAATGGCGGACGTTCAGCAGTGGCTGCCCGGCGGCGTAGCGGCGCAGTTGCTCGCCGGCCAGGCGGTAGGCGCGTTGCTGCCAGCGCACCGTCGAACCGGCGATGTGCGGCGTGATGAGCACATTCGGCGCCTGCCACAGCGGATGGTCCGCCG
The DNA here is from genome assembly GCA_025980355.1 of Chloroflexota bacterium. Lineage (GTDB taxonomy): Bacteria > Chloroflexota > UBA4733 > UBA4733 > UBA4733 > UBA4733. The sequence continues at coordinate 761 of JAICXR010000244.1, forward strand.
GGAGCGGCTCCGGGTCGGTGACGTCCAGCGCGGCACGGATACGCCCCGCCTGGAGCGCATCGAGCAGCGCCGCGGTGTCGACCAGCCGGCCGCGACCGGCGTTGATCAGCAACGCGCCCTTCTTCATCCGGGCCAGAAACGCCGCGTCGACGGTCCGCTCCGTCTCCGGCGTCAGCGGAAGCAGCAGGACAACAGCATCGGCTTCGGGCAGCAACCGCGGCAACGCCTCCGGCGGTTGGGTGTCGGCGCGCGCCTGGCGGGCGATACCAACCACACGCACGCCGAACGGCGTCAGGCGTGCTGCGACCGCGTGGCCGATCGCCCCGTAGCCGAGGATGAGCACACTGGCCCCTTCCAGGTCGTCGATCGGGCGGACCGCCGACGGCCCCGTGGCGGTGAGTTCGTTCGCGTTGAGGTCCCACTCGCTGCGCTGCTAGCGCTGCAAGAACTCGGGCAACCGCCGACGCATGGCGAGCAGCACGGCGACCACCCACTCCGACACCGGCACGTCGTGGGCGCCGCTCGCGCTGCAGACCACGACGCCGTCCGGCACCGCGGGCAGCAACCACTCCACACCGGCCTGGGTCGACTGCACCACGCGCACCCGCGGCAATCGCGCAAACAGTCCCGGCAGGTCCTGGGCCAGCTCCGGACCGAGCAGGACGAACTCCACGTCCGGCTCGGGCTCGGCGACGAGCTCGACGCCGTCCGGCAACGGCTCCAGCTCACGACGGTATGGCACGTCCGAAACAAGGACCTTCACGCTCTCGCCTTCACTCCGCCACCAGGAGACACCCAGCGCCTCCAAACCATGGCCGGATTGTACCGGCGCCATGCGCCGAATCGTCCTTGGGTTGGCCCAAGCGGCGCCGATGCCTGCCGCGCCGGGTTGTAGCCATGACGGCCTAGCACGAACGGGGGAGGGACCGGCGTACAGAGCCGTTGCGCTTGCTTTTGGTAGCGTCCGCGGTTAGTGTTGCGACACGTCTGAGAAGCGTGGCTCTCCTGAACGGGTAAGGGACAGTGTGGCATCGGTGGCTGGGGACGTCACCGGCTCGGATCGTTGCAGCAGAGGGAGCGATCGGACCGCGGCAGGCATCGGGACGGCCGCCCCCACCAATGGGACCTTTGGCCGCCGCTCCGGCACAGCCGCTATACTCGCGGACCGTCCCCCGGGTCGGCGATAGGGGTGCCGGCCGCTCCGGACAATCCCGTTCTCTTCATCGGACGTGACGTTGCCGTAATCCTGGAGAAAGAAAGTTCATGGGCAAGAAGATCCTTTTCATAGCGACGAACTACGGCCTTTGGGCGGAGGAATTGCAGGCCCCGTGGGACATTCTGAAGGCGGCAGGCCACCAACTGCAACTGGCGACGTTCCGCGGCATCACGCCCCTACCGGGCACGATGAGCATGGACCCGAAGTGGATCGACCCGCAGCAGGGCGTGGCGATGGACCCCCAGGCGGTCGTCGACCGGGTCAACGAGATCCTCGATACCGGTGAGTGGGCCAACCCGATTCGGACCGTCGATGCAAACATGGACGACTACGACGCGCTGGTGCTCGTCGGCGGCGCCGGCTCGGCCCTGGACATCGCCGGCAATATGGATGTGCACCGGCTGATTCTTCAGGCATATAAGAGCGGCAAGACCGTCGGGGCGCTGTGCTATGCGGTGGGCGCGCTGGCCTTGACCCGTGACCCGGATAACGACTTCAAGAGTGTGATCTACGGAAAGCACGTGACCGCGCACCCGCACGCCTGGGACTTTGTCGGCGATCATAACTACCAGGTCATCCGTCCGAGCGCGGACAACCACAGCACGGACCTCATCACCAACGGCTTCGTTTTCCCGTTGCAGTTCCTGGTGGAGGACGCTGTCGGCTCGCGCGCCCTGGTCAGCTCGGATCCCAAGACCTCGCGTCAGCGGCCCAGTGTCGTCTACGACGCACCGTTCGTCACCGGACTTTCGGTCGAATCGTCGTCGGCCTATGGGAAGAAGCTCGCCGAGGTTCTGGCCTGACGATGCTCCGTCGCTCCCGCCAAGCCGGTCGCCCAGCACTGCTGGGCGACCGGCGCAGCCCGCGGGGCATTCGTCTCGTCCGACGCTGTTGCATTGAGGAGACCCACTGATGTCGAACGGACTTCCGGACCCCATCATCCAGGTGGTCAAAGAATCCGGCCCGGTGCGGGTGCATACGTTCATCTCGCCGGAAGCCCTGCTCTCGAACGCCACCCACGTGATCGAAGGTCCCAATGAGCTGGTCATCGTCGACGGCCAGTTCGTCGCGCCGCTGGCGAGCGCCTTCCGCGCCTACGCCGATGGCCTCGGCAAGCCGATCAATCGGGCCTATCTGTCGCACGAGCACCCCGATCACTTCTTCGGTCTGAGCGCCGCCTTCAGCGACGTCCCGATCTACGCGCTGCCGGAGACGATCGCCTTCCTGAAGGCGAACGGCGAGGCCATCCGCGCCGACCGTGCCCAAGTCTATGGCCCGATGGTGCCCTCCTCCATCGTCGTCCCGACGCACCCGGTGACGGCGGGCAGGGAAGTGATCGACGGCATCACCTTCGACCTGGTGGTCCAGAAGCACGCCGAAGTGGAAACCCAACTCGCCATCGGCTTGCCGGAGTTGGACGTCTACATCACGCAGGACCTCCTCTATAGCGGCGGCCATCTGTACATTCACAAGGGCACCGAGGAGAGCTGGACGGCCGCGCTGGAACAGCTCAAGGCCTCGGACTACGACCTCTTCCTGCCCGGCCACGGCACGCCCTGCGGGAAGGACGAGATCCAAGCCAACATCGACTACCTGCAGAAGGCGAAGAAGATCGCCGCTGAATCGCCAAACATGGAGGCGTATAAGGCTGCGCTGCTGGCCGCCTTCCCGAATCGCAAGGCGCCCGCCATCATCGACATCTACGCCCCGGCACTCTTCGCCTGATCGCGTCCGGTCGTGGTGATTGTTGTAGTAGTGAGAAACTGACAAGGAAGTTCACAATGGCCAAGAAAGTCATGGTCGCCGTCTCCGAGAACGGATTCTGGACGGAAGAGCTCCTCAAGCCGCTGGATCGCCTCAGGGCGGCGGGGATCGACTACGATATCATCGTCGGTACCGGGACCCCTCTGCCCTTCCCGGACCCGGCCAGTCTGGATGCCACCTACGTCGACCCGCCACTGGGCCGCCCGGTCACCTCGCCGGAGATGGCCAAGCGGGCGGCGGAGGCCGACTGGAAGAAGGTGTTCGACAAGCGCATCGCCCTCACCTCCTGGATGCCGGTCCGGCCCTACCTCAGCGGGGAGCACAACTACCTGCAGTCGCTGGAGCAGTACTACGTCGCCCGCAAGAAGGCGTGGGAGCGCCTCAACGACTACGACGGCCTGCTGATGGTGGGCGGGGGCGGCGCGGTGGCCGATCTCGTCAATAACAACCGGCTGCACGATGTCATCCTCGGCTTCTACTACCAGGACAAACCGATCGCCGCCGAGTGCTATACCGTCACCTGCCTGGCCTTCGCCCGCGAACTGGACACGCGCAAGAGCATCATCGAGGGCAAGCACGTGACCGGCCATACCATCGAATACGACTACACCGCGAACTGGGCCATCGTCGCCAACGGCGGCTTCTTCAACTTCGGCTCCCCGCCGTTCCCGCTGGAATACATTCTGCGCGACGCGGTCGGGCCGAACGGCCAGTTCCACGGCAACGTCGGACGCATCACCTCGGTCATCGTGGACTACCCCTTCGTGACCAGCCGCTCGGTGCAGTGCTCCGACGAGATCGGGCAGACCTTCGTGCGGGTGCTCAATGACGGCCTCCGCCGCTATGGCTGGTAGGTCTGGGCGCGCCGCGGGCCGGGCCTGACGGGTACGGAAAGACAGATGGCAATAACCGCGAGTAACGACGCCCCCATCGCCGAATTTCTGCGCGGCCTGTGCCGGGAATCCGGCGGCTTCGCCGCCGCCTACGATGGCGAGGCGGCGCTGCGCCCCACGCTCAGCGTGCTGAAAGCCCTGGAACAGCTTGGCCGCCTGGGTACCGAGCCGCGCACCGTGGAGTTCATCGCCAACTGTCGCCACGGCTCCGGCGGGTTCGCCGGCAGCCCTGGCGCCCAGCCCACGCCGCTCGATACCGCGGCCGGGCTGATCGCGCTGCACACCCTGGGGCAGAATGGGCTGCTGCAGCGGTTCCTCCCCGACGCGCTGGCCTACCTGAAGGCCCAGAGCGCCACGCGCTTCGACCACTTCATGCTGATCGCCACCTACGAAGAGTGCGCCGTCGCGGAGCCCGTGCCGGCCGCGTCGATCGCCTTCTTCGAGGACCTGTTGCGCAGCGCCCTTGCCGCGAACACCGTCGTCGACGTCGCCATCGCCGGCTCGGCGCTCATGCGGGCCGGCCAAACGCTGGCGGACCCGGCGGCGGTGACCCAGCGCCTGCTCGGCGGGCAGCTCGCCGGCAGCGGTGGCTTCGGGGAGGGCGGGCAGGCGTCGCTCTTCGGCACCTATTGCGTGCTGCGCCACCTGGTGCTGCTGCAGGCCCTGCCGAATATGCGCCAACTGGCCGGCTATCTCGACTCCCTGCGCACCCCGCTGGGCTACACCGACGCGCCGGGGGGCAAGACGAACGCCGACGCCACCTATCAGTGCCTCGGCATGCGGGAATGGCTCCGGCAGTTGCAGCATGTGCCGGTCGAGGCCGCCCGAGCCGGCAACGTCGCCTGGCTGCGCACCTGGCTGGCGGACGGCGGCGACCCCAACCTGCCGGATCAGGAAGCGTGGACACCGCTGCTCGCCGCCGCCTCGCACGGGCAGGCGGGTGCGGTCGACGTGCTGCTCAATCACGACGTCGCCGGCGCTCCGCACGCCAGCCCGGCGCAGCGCTTCCCGGAAGCGGACGCGCTGCCCCTCTACATGGCAGGGCAAGCGGGCGATCTGCGCACGGTCCAGTTGCTGCTCCGCGTCGCGCCCGACCACCTGCACGCCATCAGCACGGTGAACGGCCACACCGTCCTCTTGCAGGCCGCC
>JAICXR010000520.1 GCA_025980355.1 Chloroflexota bacterium
GGCGGACCTCGCGGACCGGCCCTTCGGCGAGCAACTGGCCGAAGTTCAGCACCGCGACGCGATCGCAGGTGTCCATGACTAGGTTGACGTCGTGTTCGACCAGCACCACCGTGACGCCGCCCTGGACGATCTCCATCAGAAGCCGTTGCAGGTCGTGGGTCTCCCGCTCGTTCATGCCGGCGGCCGGTTCGTCCAGGAGCAGGTAGTCGGGCCCTTGGGCCATGGCGCGGGCGATTTCCAACCGGCGCTGGTCGCCGTAGGAGAGCAGGCCGGCCGGACGATCGGCGGCATGCGTCAGGTGGACGAGCTCCAGCAGCGCCCGCGCCCGTTGGCGCCGTTCTCGCCGTTCGCGCCGCGTCAGCGCGTTCGCCAGCAGTTCCTGCCAGAGCCGGCCGCGGCCGCGGCGGTGCTGGGCGACGATCAGTTGGTCGAGCGCGCTACTCTCCCGCAGGAGGCGAATCTGCTGGAAGGTGCGGGCGATGCCCCGCCGGGCGATGCGATAGGCCGGCAGCTGGTCGATGCGCTCGCCGTCGAGGACGACCCGGCCCGCCGACGGCCGGGCCACGCCGCTGATGAGGTTGAGGAGCGTCGTCTTCCCCGCCCCGTTGGGCCCGATGATGCCGAACACCTGGCGCTTGGGGATGACGAAGCTGACGTCGTTGACCGCCGCGACGCCGCCGTAGCGGCGGGTGAGGCCCTGCAACTCCAACATGCCCTGTCCTCTACGGCACGGGGTGCAGGATGGTGGCGCCGGCCGGCGTGGTCGTCGTCGGCACATCGTCATCGGGGCGCTCCGCATCGCCACGAGGTCGGCGCCACCAGAGGAGGAGCGTGCCGCTGATGCCGCTCGGGAAGAAGATTATGACCAGGAGCGTGATCGCGCCGGTGACGATCTGGCGCAGGTCGAAGGCGCCCAGGTGGTGGGCCGCCTGGAAGCTGGCCACGACGCGCAGCCATTCCGGGAGCAGCGTCAGCAGTGCCGCGCCGGGGAACGCGCCCCAGAAGGCGCCGGTGCCGCCGACCACCGCGTAGACCAGGATGTCCACGGCGCGCGAGAAGCCGAAGTCGGACGGGGAGATCAGGTGCGTCAGGTGGGCGGAGAGCCCGCCGGCCAGCCCGGCGATGAAGGCGCCCAGGACGAAGGCGATCAGCTTGTGGGCGGTGACGTTGATGCCCAGACTGGCGGCCACCAGCTCGTCCTGGCGGATGGCGGCGAAGGCGTGGCCGAGGCGCGACCGTTCGACGTGCCAGAGCAGGTAGGAAATGGCCAGCAACGCCAGCGCGATCTGCCACCATGTCGTCTTGGCGGGGATGGACGGGATGCCTAGCGCCCCCCCGGTTAGCGGCACGCTGAGCGCCACGATCCGGATCACTTCGCCGAAGCCGATGGTGGCGATGGCGAGGAAGACGCCGCGCAAGCGCAGGATCGGCAGCCCCAGGGGCACGGCCACCGCCGCCGCCGCCAGCGCGCCGGCCGGCAGCACCGCCCAGAAGGGCCAGTTGGCGTCGATGGTCAGGAGGGCGGCGGTGTAGGCGCCGATGCCCATGAAGGCGGCGTTGGCCAGCGACAGCATGGCGCAGGAGAGCGTCACGTACAACGAAAGGGCCAGCAGGATATTGATGCCGGTGAGGTTGATCAGCGTGCTATGCGCGCCGTACCAGTCCATCAGCGCCGCCATCTAGGCCTCGCGCACGGCGTGCCGGCCGAGGAGGCCGGCGGGGCGCAACACCAGCACCAGGAAGAGCACCGCGAAGGCGATGGCGTCGCGGTATTGCGAGGCCAGAAAGGAGACGCTGAACACTTCCACCAGGGCCAGGGCGAAGCCGCCGATGACCGCGCCGGGGATGCTGCCCATGCCGCCCATGATGATGATGGCCAGCCCGCGCAGCTCCACCGGCTCGCCCATGCTTAAGACCGCGCTATTGAAGCTCAGCCCGTAGAGTACACCAGCCACGCCGCCCAGCGCCGACGCCAGGAAGAAGGTCTGCCCGATCGCCCGTTCGACATTAATGCCGAGCAAGCGTGCCGCCCGCGGGTTCTCGGCGATCGCCCGCACCGCCCGGCCATAGCGCGTCGCCCGGATCAGCCAGCGCAGCAGCAGCATGAGCGCCACCGCCAGGGCCAGCACCAGCAGTTGCACCCAGCCGACGATGACCGACCCCAGGGTGAAGACGCCGGAGGAGAGGGCCGTCGCCGGGTAGGTGTGGACGTCGGCGCCGAAGAAGCCGAAGGCCAGCCCCTGCAGGATCGTCGCCAAAGCCAGACTGGAGATCAAGGGGCTCAGGTGAGGGGCGTTCCGCCGCCGCAGGGGCGCGAAGGCCAGCCGGTCCAGCGCGATCCCGAGCAGCCCGGCGACCAGCGCCGCCAGGAGCAGCGCCGCCGGCAGCGGGAGCTGCACGACCGCCATGAGCCACCAGGCCACCAGGGCGCCCCACA
>JAICXR010000274.1 GCA_025980355.1 Chloroflexota bacterium
GCCGCCGGGCGAAGCTGATCCCGGCCGACCGCTGGCGCGACTACGTGCTGGGCTTCACCTGCGGCAACGACGTCAGCGAACGCGACTGGCAAGATGGCGACGGCCAGTGGAGCCGCGCCAAGGGCTTCGACACTTCCTGCCCCCTCGGCCCCTGGTTGGAGACCGACGTCAACCCGGACCACCTGCAGATCCGCGGCTGGCTGGACGGCAAACTGCAGCAGGACAGCGACACGTCCGATCTCTTCCACAAGGCCGGGAAACTCGTCTGGTTCGTCTCCCAGTACTTCACGATGGAGCCGGGCGACGTCATCATGACCGGCACGCCCGCCCACCCCGGCCGCTTGCAGGACGGCAGCGAGTACACGGTGGAGATCGAGGGCATCGGCAAGCTCACCAACCGCATCAGGAAGCCCGCGCGTTCCTGACCCCGCTCCATGCGGGCGACCGGCGACGCCGGTCGCCGCTTATACTTAGACGCCGGCTTCGGGCAGGGTGCTCGATGCGGGTACGGGCGGCGTGAACCAACGCTGGATTTCCACCTTGTGCTCGGTGAAGAAGCGCACGCCGTCCTTGCCGGTGACGTGCAGGTCGCCGAAAAACGAGCCTTTGATCCCGTTGAAGGGGAAGAAGGCCATCGGTCCCGCCACCCCGATGTTGACGCCCAGCATGCCGGCCTGGATATGCTCCCGGAAGTGGCGCACGGCGGCGCCCGAGTCGGTAAAGATGGAGCAGGCGTTGCCGAAAGCAGAGCCGTTGGTGAAGGCGATGGCCTCGTCCAGCGTCCCGACCCGGACGATCGAGAGCACCGGGCCGAAGATTTCTTCACGTGTGATCCGCATGGCCCCGGTGGCGTGGTCGAGGAGGGTGGGGCCCAGGTAGAAGCCCTCCGGGCGGGGCGGGGTTCGCCCGTCCAGGATGACCCGCGCCCCCTCCTGCTCGCCGAGGTCGACGTACTCCTGGACGTGCCGGCGATGGCGCTCGCGGATCAGGGGAGTGAGCTCGCTCTCGGGGTCGTTCCCCGGGCCGACCCGCAAGGCTTGCGCCCGCGCTCGGAGCGCCTCGACCAGGTGCTCGGACGCGTTGCCCACGGCGACGACCACGCTCCCCGCCAGGCAACGTTCCCCGGCGTTGCCGAAGGCCGAGGACATGACGTTCTCGACCGTCTGCTCGAGCGCGGCGTCGGGCAAGACGATCAACGAATTCTTGGCGCCGGCCAGCGCCTGGACTCGCTTGCCGGAGGCCGCCGCCGTCCGATAGATATACTCGGCGGTGGGCTTGGAGCCGACGAAGGACACGGCGCGAATGTCCGGGTGTGCCAGGATCGCGTTCGCAGCGTCCTTGGCGCCATGGACGACGTTGACGACGCCGTCGGGGAGTCCCGCCTCGAGCAGCAACTCGACGAGTCGCTGGGCCGAGAGGGGCGTGCGCTCGGAGGGCTTCAGGATGTAGGTGTTCCCGGCGCCGATGGCGATGGGCAGGGTCCACAGGGGGATCATGGCCGGGAAGTTGAAGGGGACGATGGCCGCCACGACGCCCAGCGGGAAGCGGTAGCTGAGGTTGTCAATGCCGCGTGCGATGTCGCGCACCGTTTCCCCCATGAGCAACGAGGGCATGCCGCAGGCGAACTCGACCACCTCGATGCCGCGCCGCACTTCACCGCGGGCATCTTTGACGCCTTTGCCGTTCTCCAGCGTGACCAGGGCGCCCAATTCGTCGAAATGCTCCTCCAACAGCGCCTTGAAGCGGAACAGGACTTGCACGCGCTGGACGACCGGCGTGGCGGCCCAGCCCGGGAGCGCGGCGGCCGCCGCCGCGGCCGCCCGATCGACCTCATCGGCGGCGCCCAAAGGCGTGGCCGCGATGACCTCGCCAGTGGCCGGGTTGTACACCGGCTCGCTCAACGCGCCGGAGGTTGTTTCCCAACGTCCGGCGATGTAGTGGCGCACGGGACGCCGCGTTCCATGCGCTGCGGCGGTAATCACGTCGTTGGTTTGGGCGACACTCGCCTGCATGGAGTACCTCTCTTTCTGGTCCCGGCGAAGCCGGACATCTACGAGCGTCGCTGCATTGGCCCTAGCCCTGGGCCAGGATCGCGTCCATCTGCTGCGTTGCATTGGCCATGGCGCTCTGGACCGAGCCGGGCGTCTTGCCGTAGATGGCGTTCAGCGCCGTCTGCATCACCGGGGCGCACTTACTGAAAGTGGGCCAGTATTCGAAGTTGACGGCGAGTTGCTGGTAGATCGTGTTGATCATGAAGTCGCGGAACTGGACCGCCTGATCTTTTGGCAAGAAGCTCAGATACTCCGCCCAGAGCGTCGGATCCTTCATCGGCAGCGGCTGGCCCTTGCCGGTTGCGGTCCAGGCCTTCCAGCCCTGCAGCCCGCCCGCCCACTCCGCCAGCACCCAGGCGTCGTCCGGGTGACTGTTGCTTTTCGCAATGGACCAGAGGTGGCCCTGGGTGAAGTGCTGCTGGCCCTGCGGCCCTTTGGGGAGGGTGTGCCAGGTCCAGTTGAAGGGCGTCGCCCCCGGCTTGGACGTGACCTCATAAATGCTGTAGGGGTAATTGCCCCAGCCAAGCGTCATCGCCACATTCCCGGTAGTGAAGTCGGTCTTGGGCGGCAAGGGATTGGCGGACGAGGGCAGGCTCTTGTCATTGTTAGCAGCCTGCTGGAAGAGCGTGAGCGCGTCGTTCGTCGCCTGATCGCTGAGCAGGGCCTTCTTGGCCTGGTCGTCGACCCAGTAGTGCTTGGCGTAGTTGTAGATGATGCAGAACTGCTGCCAGCCTGCCTCATTGGCGTCGTTCGTACCGCCGAAGACGTGCTTCGTGGAGTCCGTGAGCTGCTTCGCCGTTTGCCGCCAGTCGTCGTAGGACCAGTCGTCTTTCGGCAGGTCGATGCCCTTTTGCTTGAACAGATCGGTGTTGAGGAACAGCAACTGACCGTTGAAGTCCTCGGCGGTGCCCCAGAACTTGCCCTGGTACTGCATGGCGTCGACCATGGGCTTGAGATAGAGATCCGGCGCTGCGTCTTTGCTGGCGTGGATGTGGGCGCTCAGATCGAGGACAAGTCCCTTGCCCGCCCATTCCGGCTTATATTGCGCCCAGAGATTGAAGACGTCGGGCGGCGTGCCGGCGGCCAGCATCGTCAGCGTCTTGTCGATATAGTCGTTGAACGGAATGACGACCGGCTGGAGCGTGTACTGCCCGGCCATTTGCTCGTTGAACTTCGCCGCCACGGCATTGTAACGCGCCGTGGCATCGGCATTATCACCGGTGCCGGAGAGCGTCAGCGTCTTGCCGCCTTTCCCCACCGCCGCGGCCGACGAGGTCGCCGCCGCGCTGGCGCTGGTCGTGGGAGCAACGCTGGACGTGGCGCTGGTCGTGCTCGCGGCGGCCGACGAAGGCGACGACGACGCGGTTGTCGCGCTGGAGGTCACCAGGGTCGCTGTGCTGGACGCCACGGGTGCTGTCGTGCTCGCCGCCACGCTGGCGGTCGCTGCCGTCGTGCTGCCGGTGACGGTGGCGGCGGTGCTGCCGCAGGCGGCGAGGACGCCGAGCGCCCCTACCTGGGCCGCCGCGAGTTGCATGAACGCCCGTCGAGAGCAACTGGTCCCGTGCATGATCCACCCCTTCCACCGGCGAACCGCCTGCCGCGCCATCTGACGGTGAGCGGCCCCAGTATCGCCGACCTACTGTTCACCATATTGAACAGCCGCCAGAATGTGGGAGAGAATGACATGGGCCCGCCGAGTTGTCAAGGGGCGCGCCTGGCTGATGTCACGCGACGCGCTGATGCAGTTGCAGCAGCAGGCAACCAGCCAATTGCGTCAGCGCTTCCCGGCCGGTTTCGCTCTTGCGTCGACACCGCGTTGTGTTGACGCCCCCCGCCCGGCATGGCATCCTATTCAGTATGCTGAACAGTCTTCCCACGTCGCCGGACGAACCGGCGGGTCCGCTCGATCGCGGACGGGCCAACGGACTGCCCCTTGCTGCAGCTCGCTACACGGTGCCGGCGGTGGCGCGCGCCGCGCAGGTACTCGATGCGCTCGCCGACTCCCCGGTGCCGCTGTCGCTGGCAGAGCTATCCCGTCGCCTGGCCGCGCCGAAGAGCAGTTTGCTGAACGTCTGCACCACGCTCGTCCAATGCCGGTTGATTGCCAAGACCGGCGACGGGATGTACCAACTCGGGCCGCGCGTGGTCGATCTGGGCCGGGCCTATCTCTCGCGCCTCGACATGGTGAGCGAGTTCCCACGGGCATGCGAGGAGCTCGGTGTGCTGGCCGAGGAGGCGTTCCTGCTCGCGGTGCTGGACGGGAGGGATGTGCTCTACGTTGGGAACCGCAAGGGGACGCGCCCGGTGGCGGTCACCTATCAAGTGGGGATGCGTCTCCCCGCCCACTGCACCGCCACGGGAAAGGCCCTCTTGAGTGCGCTCTCGGACCAACGGCTTGCCGCGTTGTACGGCGGAGCTGTGCTGCCGGCCCTCACCCGCCACAGCATTACCAGCATGGACCGTTTGCGCCAAGAGTTGGAGCTGACGCGCCAACGCGGCTACGCGACGGATGATGAGGAGACAGCCCTGGCGATGTGCTGCTTCGGCGCTCCCGTTCGCGGGAGCAGCGGCGAGGTGGTCGCCGCGGTCAGCGTCAGCATGATGAAGGTGCACGTCGACGCCGGGCTCGCCACGACGGCCGCCCAGTCCGTGATGCAACTGGCGGACCTGCTGTCGGCCCGCCTCGGCGCGGCTTCACGGGAGGTAAGGGGGCAAACATGAGAGCGGCGGTGCTGCGCACGCTCGGGGGCACGCTGCAGATCGAGGAGATACCGCGACCGGAGCCGCGTGCCGGCGAGGTGCTCATCAAAGTCCGGGCCTGCGGCGTCTGCCATACTGACCTCCATGTGATGAAGGGCGAAGTGGCCTTCCCGTTGCCGTGCGTCCTCGGCCACGAGATCTCCGGGACCGTGACGGCGCTGGGCCCCGGGGTCACGGGGTTGACCGTTGATCAGCGGGTGGTGTGCAGCTTCATCATGCCCTGCGGCCAGTGCGCCTCCTGCGCCCAGGGCCGTGACGACCTCTGCGAGACCTTCTTCGCCTACAACCGGCTGCAGGGCAAGCTCTACGACGGGGAGACCCGGTTGCGCGACGGCGCCGGCACGCCGCTCTGGATGTACTCCATGGGCGGCCTGGCGGAGTACGCCGTCGTGCCGGCCACCGACGTCTTCCCCTTGCCGGAGC
>JAICXR010000348.1 GCA_025980355.1 Chloroflexota bacterium
AGCGGGTCGCAGTGGATTGTTGGGATGCCTCGGGCGTCGAGCGCCGCAGCGACCGCCGCCGGCAACGCCTCGGCCGCCACGGCGACGCCGGGGCGCGCCAGGTCCAGCATGCTGGCGATACGGGCGGGCGGGACGGCGGAGTCCAGGGGGACATAGGCGCGGCCGAGGCGCAGCGCGGCCAGGAAGGCCACCAGCATCGCGGGCTGCTTGTGACCGTAGACGAGGACGGGCGCCGCCCGTTCGCCGAGGCGCGTGGCGAGGAAGCTGGCGCGCCGCACGAGTTGCGCGTAGGTCAGCGCACCATCGGGGCTCCGCACCGCCAGCCGGTCTGGTCGCGCGGCGGCGATGCGGTCGAACAGCGTACCGGCGTCGGCGTCCGTGGTCATGCCAATGGCGCCCGCCGCTGGCCTCTCCACTGCTGTTCTCCTGCTCGTATCTCGACGGACGGTCTTCAAAAGCCCTGATAGATGAAGGGCGGCGGCGTGTAGGTGGCGCCCCCGTAGAGGATGATGAGCGCGACGATGATGGCGAGATAATAGATCGTCAGGACCGGCAGGCGCACCGGGTCACCGGACCAGACCTGTTGCGACCGGCCCCGCACCGCGACCAGGCGCTCGCGCCACTCCGCAATCCGCCGATCCATCAGTTGGCCTCTCCTTCAGCAGCCCGCCGGTGGTACTCCGGCTACTGCACCGCCAGACGTGCTTGCACGTCGTCCAGCAGTTTGCGCGGCGTCGACCAGGCTTCGCGGTCGAACTCGGCCGGCGAGACGGTCAGGCCGAACTCTTCGCCCAGCGCCACGATCAGCGTCACCATTCCCAGGGAGTCCAGCAACCCCGAGTCGTACAGCGGCGTCTCCAGGTCGACGAGAATCTCGTCACTGCCCGTAGCGTCCCGGAGCACCCGGAGTACCCGGTCGGACACCGCTTCCTGCATATCCAGCGCCATCGTTGGTAGATCCTTTCCTGATTGGGGCGGCATCGCCCTCAGCGTCGGCAAAACGTTGTCCCTTGCGGGTCCGGCAGCCCAACCGGAGGGACCTGACGATTCATGGCTGCGAACGTGGCGCGAACGTCGTCAACCGAGCGCTCATGCCAGTACATGTCGATGGCGCGATCCACATAGATCCAGCCGCGGGAACTCAAGTGGGCGCCGGTGTCGTGGAGGAAGAAGCGGTCCTCGTCGTTGGCCCGGAAATCCAACGCCTGGACGTGCGCCTGGCGGGTGATGTCCATATATTTCTGGTAGAAGTCGTCCCGAGCGCGGACCGGAATCCCGATTTCGTCGTACCAGAGGCCGGGCATGGGGATGGTGTAGACCAGGGGCTGCACGCCGAGCTCATCCAGCGCCTGCAGTTCCAAGCGGAGATCGCCCCAACCGGCGGAATGCTGCATCGTGGCCTCCCAGGAGGCGGAGAAGGCGGTTCCAGGCACGTCCCGATCGTTCCCGCCCGAGCAGTAGAGGTTCATGGCGGAGCGATATTGTTGCTGGGTGCCCAGCCGGCCGGTGATATCCGGGGGGAAGCCGAAGGGATCGACGGCGCCGCTATCCGCCGCGATCGTCGTACCGGAGGCGAGCAGTAAGGGCCAGTTCAGTGGGCGCGACTCGGCGGCGAGATCGGGCTGATATTCCTTGTGTTGACGGATAAACTTCACCGTTTGATAGGCGTCCTGCATCTCCTGGAAAAAGGTCTCGATACGTCCGGCCGGCGATAGCGCGTAATAGCCGGCAAGGCGCGCCGGTGACCCGTCGGCCAGGGCGATCAACGCCAGACGCAGCAGGGCGCGGCCTTCCAGCGTCTTCGGATAGGTGAGCATGCGTCTGGCCGCCATCTGGCGCAGGGACAACGACAGTGGCGCGTCGAAGACGAACGCGTCGGCAATCTCCGGTGAGAAATTCCCGGCGTAGGCCTGGGCCGACACGCCCTCAGGGTTGTAGTACCACTGCGGAGAGTCGGAGATGACGACCTTCTTGCCGTGAAGGGCGTCACCGAGCGCGCCGAACGTCTCCAAGAAGAAGAGGTCGGTGGTTCCCGCCCGCCCAACGGCGAAGACATCGAACCCGGTAGGCTTCCGCAAGAACAGTTGCTGACCACGGTAGGGGTCGCCACAGCAATACAGCTCGGAGCTGCCATACAGCGGCAGCCAGTGGTCGCTGGCGAGGGCGGCGCGCTGAAACGTGAGGCTCTCCCACTTGATCGGCGCCTGTTGCAGGTTCACCGCCTGCAGATAGCGCCCCGCCAGGTGCACGGCGTAGGCCTGGCCCGCCAGCGCGCCGCCCGTCGCGATCAGCACGGCGAGCAGCGCGGCGATGAGGCCGACGGGACGGTGGCCGCA
This sequence comes from Chloroflexota bacterium, assembly GCA_025980355.1. Lineage (GTDB taxonomy): Bacteria > Chloroflexota > UBA4733 > UBA4733 > UBA4733 > UBA4733. The sequence goes on from JAICXR010000348.1 coordinate 2,337, forward strand.
GGGGCCTGCTGGAGGGGGCGCCGTTGTCACACTCCCGATCTGATCCGTTCGCAGCATGTCCCTACAAGCTCGCCAGGAAGTCCCGTGTACATCACCGTCTGCTGCGTTGCCGGCGTGCGACGGTTTCCATGATTATTGCACAAAATTGATGAATATTTGATGATTTACCCCGGAAAGGGGGTAGAGGGTTCGGGACTCCTGCCGGCGGCGACGGCCGGGACACCGGGCCGTGAACGGCCCGGCTGAAAGCACCCGCCGCGGTGGATGCTTTCAGCCAGGGGATTTATCCCCTGGTCACTTGAGCAACTGGGCGGCGAGTTGGTCGGCCAGGGCATTGGCGGCGGAGGTCCCATCGCTCAGCGCCTGTTGGGTATTGCTGAGGACGATCACCGTTGCTTGCTGATCGGGGTAACGCACGGAATAGCTATCGAAGCCCGGCTCGTTGCCGCCGTGGAACTGGATGCGCCGGCCAGGGGTGTCGTCGATGAACCATCCGTAGCCGTAGCCGCCCAGATTCGGCGTGAACATCTGCTCGAGCTGGCCCTTGGAGATGAGTTGCTGCGCGTCCAGCGATTGGTTCCAGCGGTACAGGTCGTCCACGGTGGAGAGTTGGGACCCGTAACCCGTCTGCGTCGACTTGAGGTCGAGGTAGCCGGTGTTCTGCCAGGTGTCGGCCACCCGAACGTAGCCGGACGCGCGTTGCTTGACGAGCGGGAAGGCCGCCATCCCCGCCGGGTCCGGACCCGTATCGCGCATGCCGAGCGGTGTGAAAATGTTCTCTTGAATAAAGTCGTCGTAAGGCTGGCCGCTGACCTGCTCGATGACCGCCGCCAGCACCGCGTAGCCGAGGTCGCTGTAGCTGAACTGTGTGCCCGGGGCGAAATCCAGCGGCAGTCCCTGGATCTGCGGTAGCCACTGCCCGACGCTCCAGAAGCCGGTCTGGGCGGCGGCCGTCTCCGCGTCCGGCGGGTCTTGCGGCAAGCCGGACTCGTGGCTCAATAGGTGGTGCAGGGTGATGGGTTGCCAGGTGGCCGGGCAGTCGGAGAGGTAGGAGCAAACGGAATTCTGCACTTCCACCTTCCCGCGCTCCTGCAGTTGGAGCGTGGCGAGGGCCGTGAATTGCTTGCTCAGCGAGGCGATGCGGAATTTCGTGGCCGGCGTGTGGAGCACGTCAAGTTCCATGTTCGCCGGGCCGACACCCTGGCGAAGGAGCACCTTCCCCCGCTGGGCGACCAGCGCCACGCCACCGAACGAGGTGACGCCGATCTGCTTGAGCGCGGTGTCGATCTGGGCGGCGGCGTTCGGCGTCGAGGCGCTCGGCGGCGACAGCAACGACGGGACTCGTCCCGCCGGGGACTGGCAGGCGCTGAGCAAGGCGATCGGCGCGGCCAGGGCGGCGAGCGCGGCCCCGCCGGTGAAGGCGCGGCGAGTCGTGGCGAAGCGTTTCCTGGTGTCGTGCTGGTCAGCCTGCCCGGCCGTGACTTGTGCCATGTCGGCGTTCCCCCGGCGTCCTCCGGCGGAGGAGATAGAACCCGCGCCCGAACATTCCCCGCCGCCCCTGCCAAGATAACAGCACGAACCGGGCCGTATGTAAACGCAGGGTTATGGGTTACCTTCAGTCCATGACCATGCCGCCGTTAACGTCTAACATTTCGCCCGTGACGAAGGCGGCGTCGTCGGAAACGAGGTAAGCGACGGCACCGGCAACGTCGTCCGCCGTGGCCAGGCGCCCGGCAGGAATGCGCGCGACCAGCGCGGCCAGTTGGTCGGCGGTGAATTGATGGCCCATCGGCGTGTCGCCCGTGCCGGGGCAGACGGCGTTGGCG
>JAICXR010000413.1 GCA_025980355.1 Chloroflexota bacterium
CGGGATCATATTGGGCGGGAGTGGCGGCGCCGGTGTAGACGTAGGCCCAGTCCAGGTGGGCACCCAGTGCCGTGCGGCGCAGGGCGGTCGCGAGCGTCTGGATATCGCCGAACTCCGGCCCATGCAGCCAGAGCAGGAGGTCGGCATCGGCGCGGTAGCCGGTCAGGGAGTAGACGCCCCGTAACGTCAGGGCGGCGGGACGCGACTCCAGGGCGGTCAGGTATTCCTGCCGGGCGGCGCGGCGGGCGCCGGCGTCAAGCTGGCGCCAGGACGGCTGTGCTTTGAGTAGCCAGTAGGCGGCAAAAATCGGGGCCGGGGCGCCGTTCATCATTTGGGTTCCTCCTGCTCACGTCCCCATATTCTGGGGGAAACGCTGCACCTGGGCGTCGGTCGTCTGCTTGGTCAGCCAGTCGTTATAGGTCTTGCTCTTGATCTGGCTGATCTGGTCGGCACTTAATGGACGCGCCGGCGCCACGTCTTCGACCTGAATGATCTCCGAGTTGCCGGTGTCGCTCAGCACATCCGAGATCTGAAAAGGCTGGGCGCCAAAGGCAAACTGGTCGAACACTGAATCTTCCAGCCCTTTGGGCGTCCAGTCGACGTCGCGGCTGGTCTCTTTCGCCGCCGCGTCCTTCTGATACTGGGCGTCGACATCCGCCCACTGCTGGCCATCGCGCAGCGCCTTCAGGGCGGCGGCGGCTTTGGAGGCGTCGCCAAAGGTCATGATGCGCGCCTTCACCTGCGGTTGTACCGTCTGCAGGTCTTTGCTGAGGTAGTTCGTGATGTTGGTTTCTTCGAGGCGGGCCGTCAGGACGGCCCGCAGTTGGGCGTCGTCCATGCCGATGCTGCTCAAGGCTTGTTGGTACTGGCTGTCGGTGTTGACGCCGATGAGCTTCTTCTCCTGGTCCAAGGCCGTATCGACCTGCGCCGGCGTCGGGACGATCTGGCTGGCCGGCGCGCCGGACTTCTCCAGGGCCGGGATGGCGCCCGCGATGATCTGGGCATTGATCAGGTCGTTGGCGGCCTGGTCGCCGACGCTGCTCAATTGCTGTTGCAGGGCGTTGAGTTGGGTCTGTTGCTGGGCGAGGGCGGCGGTATCGCCGGGGGGCGGCGCGTTGGCCTGCAACTGCGCCCCCTCCCCTTGCAGCTCCGCCGTCAGCAGCGCCTGGTAATGCTGCCAGGTATCGTGCCGGATCGGTTCGCCGTTCACGATGGCGACGGGCGCGCTGGGCTGCCGGATGGCATTGATGTAGAAGCCAACGCCGCCCACCAGGGCGATCAGGATCACGGTGACGATCGTGCCGAGGATCACCCATTGAGTCTGGCGGCGGCCGCGTTCGACGCTGGACAGCGTCGGATCGAAGTTGAACAGCAGCGGCCGCTGTCGGGGAGGTGGCGCGGGCGGGGCATCGCGACGCGCTGCCGGCCGGTGGATCGGGCGGGGCGCCGTGCGCTGCCGGATGGGCATCGGCGTTAGCCGCGCATGTGCTGCGGGGCGAAGGGCAGCAGCGCCATGTGGCGGGCCCGCTTCAATGCCGTCGTCAGTTTGCGCTGATGTTTGGCACAGACGCCGGACTTGCGCCGGGGCTCGATCTTCGCCCGGTCGGACAGATAGCGGCGCAGCCGGTTCACGTCCTTGTAGTCGACGTACTTGATCTTATCGACGCAGAAGATGCAGACCTTGCGCCGGCCGTACCGTTCCTTGCGGTACTCGCGCTCGGAGGCGCTGCTGGCGCTGCTGGGGCCGCCGGCCGGCCTACTCCTCGGGGGCATTTGGCCAATCTCCTTGCATGGGGGGCATAGCGACTACGCCCCGGCGTATTCCAATAATCGGTGGCGGACGGTATCCCGATGGGGCAAACCGCCCACCCATCGCTCAGAATGGCAGGTCATCGCCGCCGGACTGGGCGCTGGGCTCACTGTCGAAGCCGCCGGCAAAAACCGCCTCTCCCTGGGGCGCTCCAGCGCCCTTGGGGCTCAGCATAATCATCTGATTGGCGACAACCTCGGTGCGGTAGTGCTTCTGGCCATCATTACCGTCCCAGGAACGGGTCTGCAGCCGGCCCTCAATGTAGACCTTCTGGCCCTTGGTGAGATACTGATTCGAGATCTCCGCGAGCTTCTCGAACATCACGACGTTGAACCATTCGGTCTCTTCGCGCATCTCGCCGTCGGGCGTGCGCATGTTGCGTCCGACGGCGACGGAGAAGTTGGTCACGGGCTTCCCATTCGGCATGTAGCGCATCTCCGGGTCGCGCCCGAGGTTACCGATGATCATGACCTTGTTCAGCGAGTTTGCCATTGCCTGCCCCTTCCCGCGGTCGCTATTCGCCTTCCCGGATCACCAGGTGGCGCAACACATCCTCATCCAGCCCCAACTGATGTTCCAGCGGCGCGACGTTTTCCGGGGCCATGGCGAACGTCACCACCTGGTAGAAGCCTTCGTGAAAGTGGCGAATCGGGTAGGCCAGCCGCCGCCGGCCCATGGTGTTCTCTTTGGACACTTCGCCACCTTGATTCGTGACGAGGGCGTTCAGGCGCTGCGACAGCGCGCCGGCGCTCTCCTCGTCCAGGTCCGGGCGATAGCAGACCATCATCTCGTAGTTATGCAAACTCAACCTCTCCACACGGGTATGCCCCACGGAACGACCGGCCTTCCTCGCCGCCGCGAGAGGCCGGAGCCGGCAAACGCCGGCTGGTTCGCCGGGAGCTGGAGGGGCGTCTCACACGGACGCCCGACAGTGTGACCGGCTCACGCCGCCACCGGCCTTGGCACGCGGCAACGCGCACCAGACCGTGGGGCCAGTTTACCACAGGGGCGCCGCACAGGGCGTATGCCATACGCCCCAGCGCCGCGCGGGGGGGATGGCCGTGCATGCCCACGAAAGTTGTGCGTCGGGGCGTATTGCGTGCTCACGTCGTCACCACGAACACCAGCTCGGTCGGGAACTCCAGGCGCTCCACCTGCCAGGGCCGGTCGGCGATCATGTGGCGGAAGCGGGTCTCGTAGGTGGTCCGCATGCCCTTCTCTCGCCCGCCCAGACTGCGGATGGGGAAGGAAACGACCATGTGCTGCGCGTTCAGCCTCGTCAGCAGGCGATCCCCGGCAGTGCGGTCCAGTTGCTCCAGCGTCGGGAGGAGTTTCAAGAGGAGCGCCAGGTCCGCCGGCTGGTCGATGACATCCTGCGCGAGGTCGCTGAGCCGCGCCGTGCCCGCGACGCCGAGCAGCGGCAGCGCCGCCGCCAAGAACTGAACCAGGTCGCCATGGACATCGTAGGCGTGGTAGACGGCGTCGGCGGCGAGCGGCATCCAGGGGATGGCGAGCGGGTTGAGACCGCAACCCAGGTCCAGCACGCGGCGGACCGGGCCGAGCTGGGCGAAGATGC
>JAICXR010000032.1 GCA_025980355.1 Chloroflexota bacterium
GTTCGATGGCGTACGAGGAATCAAAGTCCACGTCTTCGCTCCTCCCTGCCCCGGGACGCCTTCCCGTGAAGCGCTCCGATTAAGAGGAAGCCTACGGCGACGCCGTCGCGACCGCATCGGCACAAAGGCGTATTCTGGGAAAGGTGTTCTAAGAATCAGCAGGCGTAGGACGGGAGTAGGTATGCGTAGGACTGGGCGCTCCACCGCCCAACGCGCCGCTTTCTACTGATATTTGGCCAACACCGGTTGCATCTGCTGCTCCAGTTGCTGCAGCCCTTCGCGAGCGCCGACCTTGCCGTCGAGGATATTGTTCAGGATCGGTCCCTTGAGGGTACCGAACTGTTGCACCGCCGGGTGGGCGATCGGGCCAACCAGGTGGTTCTCGGTGCTACTCAGCTTGAGCATGTCCAGCCAGGTTTGCATCAATGGCACCTGCGTGGCAAAGGCGGGGTCGAGGGCTACCGATTTCACCGGCGGCAGGTTGTTCTCCTTCACGTTCCACTCCAGCACCGCGGCGGGGCCGCCCATGTTCTTGATAAACTCCACGCTCTGCTGGGGATGGGGGGCATTCTTGGGGATGACGAAGACGTTGCCGCCCCCGGCGATGCCGGTGCCGTAGGTCACGCCGGTCTGCACCGGCAGATAGCCGGTGGAAAAGTTGAAGTTGGGGAACTCCTTCTTGTAGACGATCGGGTTGTACTCCCCGATGATCGCCAGCCCCTGCTTGCCCTGCGTGAAGCCGTTCTGGTCGTTCTTCTGGGTGAACAGCTTGTTGAAGGCGTCAATGGCGGCGCGACCGCCCACCTTCTTCCAGGAGCCGGCCATCCAGTCCAACGCGGCGATGTTCTCGGGGGCGGTGATGGTGAACTGGGCCTTGAGCGTGTCGTAGTACATACCGCCGAAGGCCGCCAGCCAGTAGGTGTCGCTGCCCCCGTTGGCGCTGCCGGGGACCATGCCGAGCTGGGCGATCGCCCCGCCAGTGTCCTTTTGGGTGAGCTTGGCGGCCATGTCGTCCAACTCGGCAATCGTCTTCGGCGGCTTGGCCGGATCGAGGCCGTTCTTCGCGAACAGATCGGTGTTCCAGGAGAGGGTGCCGGAGTCGAACTCCTGCATGAAGCCCCAGAGGTGGCCCTTCAAGGAGATCATGGGCCAGATGATGGGGAAATAGTCGCTTTTGTCGATCTTCTCCTGCGCCGCGTAGGAATCGAGCGAGAGCAGCGCATCGCCGTACGCCCACACCGGCAGCGGCGTGTAGTCGTAGGTCATCATGGCGTCCGGCGGCGCGCCGCCAGCCATGGCAGCGGTGTACTTCTCGTAGTTATTGTCGCTGACGACGGGGCTGTCCTTCACCGTGAAGCCGGCATTCTGGGCGTTGAACTTGTCGACCAGCCCGGCCAGAATCGCCTTGCCCAACGTATCGGTCGCCGGATTCCAAAAATCGAGCGCCAGGCCATTGGTAGCGACAGCGGCACTGCTGGTGGACGCTACGGTCGCCGCGGCGGACGTGACCGCAGACGTCGGGCTCGCACTCGTCGCCGCCACCGCCACCGTCACCGATGCCGACGTGGTGCCGGTGAGAGCGGCCGTCGCGGCTCCCCCGCAGGCGGCCAGCGAGACGCCGGCCACGGCGGTGACGGCCCCTCCTCCCAGCACGCGCAATATACTCCGACGAGTTACACGGTGAACCATGGCCCGGCTCCTCCTCTACTGCTTCTGCCAAGCAACCACGGCGTACGCCGCACGTAGCATTGCTTTCCGAGACAAACGGCACGAGGAAAAAGGCAACTGGCATGGCTGCCTCGCCATTGCGTTCAGGGAGACAGCCTCTTAGCACTATACAGCAGGGTAGCCAGGAGAGCAAGCCGAAATGTACTTGGTCCCCAAAATGAGCTTGATGCAGCCGCAGGCACAGTGACAGCGATAGCAACGATCACAGCGGCACCGAGCGCAATGCCGAGTAGGACACCATCGCGGGTTCCGCGAAGTTCACCCGGACCGCCTGGTGCTCACTCCGGGCTGCGCAGCCGTTCCAGCGCCCCTGGCGCCAACTCCAGACCCAGGCCGGGTCCCGTTGGCACCGTGATCTGGCCGTCGGCGAACCGCAACGGGTCGCGGAAGAGGGCGTCCAGGCGGGGATTGACGCCGGTGTACTCCTGGGGGCGATTGGCATTGACCAGGGAAGCGATGAGGTGCAGATTGGCGGCGGTGCCGATCGTGGGCTGAGTCTGGTGGGGCACGAAGGGCTTGTTGTAGGTGTCGCCGAGCACGGCGATGCGCCGCGTCTCGGTGATGCCGCCGCTCTTCACGATATCGGGCTGGATGATGTCGACCTTCGCCTGCGTGATCAGGTCGCGGAACTGCCAGCGGGTGTACTCGTGCTCGCCGGCCGACACCGGCACGTCCAGGGCATCGGCGACCTGGGCGATGCCGGCGTAGTCGTACTGGGCGACCGGTTCTTCGTAGTGATAGATGCCGAGGTCCTCGAAACGGCGGCCCTGGCGGATGGCGGTGCTGACCGAGTAGCCGTTGTTCGGATCGAAGCTGAGCAGCGCATCGTCGCCCGTCACCTTCTTACACGCCCGGAACATCGCCAGGTCCTTGGCCGGGTCCGCGTCCTGGCGTGCCGGGCCCCAATCCATGCGGATCTTGACGGCGCGGAAGCCTTCGGCGAGCGCCTGCTCCACTTTCGCCGCCATCTCGGCGGGGGCCAGGCCCATGCCGCCGCCGATGCTCTTGTACATGGTGACGCGCTCCCGATAGCGGCCGCCGAGCAACTGCCAGATCGGCATGCCGACGGCTTTGCCCAGGATATCCCAGCAGGCGATGTCGACGCCCGACATGGCTTCCAGGTGGACGCCCTGCACGCCCAGCTTGTAGGGCGCATAGAACATGCGAGACCAGACCTCGTCGACGCAACGCGGGTCCAGTCCGAGCACGCGGGGCTTGAGCACTTCATCAACGAAGGTCGACACGATCGTCGCGTGCATGGGGCTGCATTCGCCCAGGCCGACCAGCCCTTCGTCGGTGAAGACCTGGACGATGATCGAACGGGTGATCAGGACCGTCGTGCGGACATCGGTGATTTTCATGCGGAGTGGGACCTTTCTGTTGGCGCGCGGGGATTGTAGCAAGTGCGACGGAAACAAGGCCGCGGCCGGGGGCGCCCGTTGGTCCCATGTCGCGGTCCCCCGCGCCGATTCCCCGGGGCCGGCGCGGTATGCTGTGCTAGCGGGGTCGGTATCTCCGGCCCCTTCTGCCCCTACACCCGGAGCGTGTCGTGGATACTCCCTTCGTCGCTGCGCCTGCCGTGCCCTTGTTGCCGTTGCTTCAGGCCTTGCGTCCAAAGCAGTGGACGAAGAATGGTGTGCTCTTCGCCGGCCTGGTCGGTGTCGGGCGTCTCTTCGACGTGCATAGCTTTCTCCGCGCCGGGGCCGGGTTCCTCATCTTCTGCGCCCTCGCCGGCGTGGTCTACCTCGTCAACGACATCGCGGACGTCGAACGGGACCGGGCCCACCCGCGCAAGCGGCTGCGCCCGATCGCTTCCGGCGCCCTGCCCGTGCCCTGGGCCGTGGGCGGCGCGGTGGTCCTTGCCGCCGGCGGGCTCATCGCCGCCTTCCTCCTGGCACCGCCGTTCGCCGCCTTCGGCGCCGGCTATATGGCCACGATGTTCGCCTACTCCGCCGGCCTCAAGAACCTGGTGCTGCTGGACGTCTTCGCCATCGCCGCCGGCTTTGTCATCCGCGCCGCCGCCGGTGCCGCCGTCGTGCGCGCCTCGCTGTCGCCCTGGCTCCTCGTCTGCGCCGCGCTCCTGTCCCTCTTCCTCGCGCTGGCCAAACGGCGGCACGAGCTGCTGCTGCTGGGGGCGGGCGCGGGCGTCTACCGGCAGACGCTGACCGAATATTCGCCCGAGTTGCTGGAAGAGTTGATTTCGGTCGTCACGTCGTCGACGGTCGTGGCCTATTCGCTCTACACGTTCTTCGGCGAGACGGTGCCCAGCAACCACACGATGATGCTGACGATCCCGTTTGTGTTGTACGCCATCTTCCGCTACCTCTTCCTGATCCACCGGCGGGAGGGCGGCGGCAACCCCGACGAGCTGCTGCTGCAGGATCGACCGCTCTTGATGACGATCGTGCTCTGGGGGATCACCGCGGTTGGCGTGCTGTATTACTTTCGACCGTGAGGGCACCGGCGGGCCGTCGTGCTATCATCCCGACGGCGACAAAGGGAGGGGACCGTGCGAACGCGGCAGCTTGGCAAGACCGGGTTGGAGGTCAGTGAGGTCGGCTGGGGCGGCGCCGGCATCACCCTCTACGGCGGGGTGACGGACGACCAGGTCTTCGCTACGCTCGACCGCGCCCGCGAATTAGGCGTTATCTACTGGGACACCGCGCCGCTGTACGGGCGCGGCAGGAGCGAAACGCTGATCGGTCGTTACCTCAGCAGCATGCGCGGCGGGCCTGCCCCGATTGTGGCCACCAAAGCGGGCTATCTACCGGACGGCTTCGATTACGGCTACGACGCTACCATGCATTGTCTGGAGGGTAGCCTGCAACGGCTGCAACTGGACCACCTGCCGTTGGTGCAGATCCACGACATCGAGCGCTCCTCGCTTGCCTTCATCATGAGCCGGAAGGGCGCCTTCGCCGCGCTCAGCCGGATGAAGGCGGAAGGCGTGGTCGGGCACATCGGCGTCTCCGGAGGACCGCCCGACCTCCTGTTGGAAGCGATCGAAACGCGGGAGTTCGAGACGGTCATCACCCACAGCCGTTACACACTCCTGGACACCTCCGCCGGGGAGAAGCTGATCCCGCGCGCCGCCGAGCTGGGGATCGGGGTGATTAATGGCGGCCCCTTCGCGACCGGCATCCTGGCCACCGGGCCGGTCGCCGGCGCCCATCTGCAGTATCGCGAGGCACCACCGGAGGTGCTGGAACGGGTGGCCACCATGCAGGAATTCTTCGCCGCCAACGGCCTGGAACTGCGCGAAGCGGCCCTCGGCCTGTCGTTGATCAATGCGGCGATCAGCGTGACCATCCCGGGCGCGCGCAGCCCCCAGGAGGTGGAGGATAACGTGGCGGTCACCGAGATCGACCTGGCAGAGCTGAAGAAGATCCTGCTCGCCTGGCGCGACGAGGAACAACAACTGCGGGAGGAGCAGCGCCGGGCGGACGAGGACGGCCTTGGCTCCTGACCGCCACCTCGCCGTCTACCCCGGGACGTTCGACCCGCCGACCTACGGCCACCTCGACATCCTCACCCGGTCGCGCCGGCTCTTCGACCGGGTGATCGTCGGCATCGGCCGGAACCCCGAAAAGCGGCCGAGCTTCACGGTGGAGGAACGCATGGCGATGCTGGAGGCGGCGATCGACGAAGCGGAGATCACCGGTGTCCAGGTGGAAGCGTTCGACGGCTTGACGGCCGACTTCGCGCACGAGCGCGGCGCCGCCGCCATCGTGCGCGCCTTACGCTCCGTGACGGACTTCGAGCTGGAGTTCGCCCTGGACATCGCCAACTCCAAGCTCGCCCCGGACCTGGAGACCGTCCTGCTGATCGCCCGCCCGGAATATACCCACCTCAGCTCGACCTTTGTCCGCCAGGCCGCCGAACAGGGCCGCCGCCTGATCCCCGGCTCCGTGCCCCCATCGGTGGAGCAGTATCTGCGCAAGCGGTACGGGTTCTAGCGGATAAATGGACGCCTTTCGGCGAACCGGGCGTAGTGCATACGCCCGGTTCGCCGATCGTCTAGGGCAGGACGGGCAGGGGCAATGCCACGATCTGGCCGGTTCGCGCGGAGAGCAGCCCCGCCTCGAAGACCTCCGCCGTATCACGGCCCCGGCGGACGCTGAAGATTTCGGCGACGGGCTCGCCGCGGTCGAGCTGGTGGAGCATGTACTCCATGGCGCTGGCCCCGTAGTCGAGCGCCGGGACCTTGTCGAGGATGGCGCCACGCTGGTTCTCCAGGGTCGCCTGCCAGATGCCTTCGGGGCGGAGTTCCAGCGTACCCCGGTCGCCGTAAAAGGCCGTGGCGCCGTGGGGGACGCCGACCTGCGTCCAGGTCGCCTCCACCATCGCCAGAGCGCGCGGGTATTGCAGGATCATGCGCGCATTATCGTCGCCCATCAGGTCTTCCCGGACGTAGCGGCCGGTCATGGCCCAGACGGAGGAGGGGATGCCGAGCGCACCGAGCGCCATGTCGATCCCGTAGCCGCAGTAGTCGGCGTAGGCGCCGGCCCCGTTGATCGCCGGCTGGTAGAGCCAGCGGAAGAACGCATCGGCATCCCGCGCCGCCGGCTTGGTGCTGCCGCCCCGGTGCCGGACCTCATACAGCCGGCCGATCGCGCCGTCCTGAATCAAGCGCAGCGACTTGAGCATGTTCTGGCTGCCCCAGTGCGTCGGCCAGTTCACGATCACCTGGATGCCAGCCTTCGCGGCGGCAACGACCATGCGCTGCGCCTGCTGCAACGAAATCGCCATCGGCTTTTCCATGATGCAATGGATGCCGCGTGCGGCGGCGGCTTCCACCACGCCGACATGGTTGATCGTCTCGTTGCAGATGCTGATCACGTCCGGGCGGGCCCCGTCGAAGAGCTGCTCAACGCTGTCGTAGGCGGGCGCGCCGGACAGCCGTTCGGCGTACTTGGCGCGCAGTTCGGGGTCCGTCTCGGCGTAGCCAACCAGCGTCGCGTTCTCCAGGCGCTGCCACTCGCGCAGGTGCGCGCCAACGTGGCCGTGGGTCATGCCGGCGATGCCGATGCGGTAAGGTTTGTTGCTCATCCTGAGTCATTCTCCAGTGCTGTCGCTGCTTCCGCGCCGCGCACGACATCGGCGGCGGAACCGAAGGCTAGCATAGCAGCCGATGGCCCACTGTGCGCCGCGCTTGACGCGGCAGGGTCCGTTCGGCACAATCCCGCCCGGGCGCCGCGTCAACGGACAGGCGTCACCGGCAAGATTCGAGATCGTAGGGAGTGGTGAGTGGATTCGACCTTCCGGGCAGTGATGAACGCCGAGCATCATCATGTGGCCATCCGGGTGCAGGATATGGCCAGGATGATGACCTACTACGGGACCATAATGGGCTTGCCCTACATTCGGCAGGTGGACGACACCCAGGGTCCGCGGCAGGTATGGTACCAGGCGGTCCAGTTGAACCGCGCCGATGGGCCGGCCGATCCAACGACGGGGACCATGGACCATCTCGCGGTGTCCGTCTTGAACATCGAGGAGGTGGTGGCGCGGCTGACGGAGGCGGGAACGGAGTTAGAAGCGCCGATTGCCCACAGCGACCATCCGGCCATCGGCTTGCACGTGGACAACGTGTTCTTCCGCGATCCCGAGGGGAATCGGGTCGAACTGGTGCAGTGGGTGCCGCTGCGGCGGTGAAGAAGGGAATGGCCGCGACTGCGGGCCCAGGGGGCAGTCGCGGCCCCGCCTCCAGAATTCCCGACCAAGGAGGACCAAAATGGCGACAACGGGGAACCCCGCGGCGCGCCTCCTGGAACGTGACGACGCCCTACTCGTGGTGATCGACATGCAGGCGCGGCTGGTGCCCGTCATCGCCGACGCGCCGGCGGTGGTGCGCGCCTGCCGGCGGGCGGTCCGCGCCTGCGACGTGCTCACTGTGCCGGCGATCTTCACCGAGCAGTATCCGCAGGGACTGGGCCCCACTGTGCCGGAAGTGGCGGCACTGTTGGGCGAACGGCGGGCCATTGCCAAAACAACGTTCGGCTGCTTCAACTGCGACCCGTTTGTCGACGCGGTTGCCCAGAGCGGACGCCATTCCTTGCTTTTGTGCGGCATTGAAGCGCACATCTGCGTCTTCCAGACGAGTGTGCAGGCGCTGGGCCGAGGCTTCGAGGTCTATCTCCTGGAAGACGCGATTGGTGCCCGGACCGACGAGGCGCGCCGTGTCGGCCTCACCCGCCTGCACGCGGCCGGCGCGGTACCGTCCCACACCGAGATGGCGATCTACGAACTACTCGGCGCTGCACGGTCCGCCGAGTTCCGATCGGTACTTACGGTCATCAAGGAGGAGGCAGACGGGTAGGTGAGTTGCGCAATTCACAATTGCCGGGCATGATGTTCTAGGATAAAGAAGATGTTTTCGCCGGCCGGTCCTGGTCTGGCCCCAAGCTTGCATATCCCTATCTATGTCCCATCAACGGTGCTGGGACGGTCTACAAAGGAGCGTGATCGACGATGCGAAGAGTCTTTGAAGGAGTCCTCGGCGGCAGCCAGCCGTCGGATGAGGAGCGGACGGAGGCGCGCGGCATCATCGATCGGTTGATCGAGCAGCGTGTACCGGTCCGCAAGTTTCAGGGAGATGGCGGCCGGCCGCTCGGTCGGTTGGTTCGGCGCATTGACGATCCCTTCCTCGGCGATTTCGTCGCGGTGATGCGCACGCCCAGTGGGAGCGAGGTCTACGTCGACGTGCGCAACCTGGCGTATCTGGAAGCGACGCTGGAGGTCGAAGCGGTCCCCGTGCGAGCATAGTCCCGCCCGATTGCCGGGTATGCTTGCTGCCGGCAAATGCTGGGCGGGAGGCACTGATGGCGCTGTTGGACTTTGCGGTGGAGGTGGCACGGGCGGCCGGCGCGGTCGCGCTGCGCTACTTCGAATCCGATCTGCAGGTCGAGACGAAGGCCGATCACACCCCGGTGACCCGGGCCGATCGCGAGGCGGAAGCACTCATTCGCGAACGCGTCTCCGCGCGCTATCCCCAGCATCGCTTTCTGGGCGAGGAGCTGGGCGGCGCGGCGTCCGAGGGGGATGTCTGGATCATCGATCCCATCGACGGCACGAAGAACTTCGTTCGCGGGCTACCCTTCTTCGCCGTGCAGCTCGCGCTGCATCGCGATGGTGTGCCCGTCCTCGGCGTCTCCTATGCACCGGTGCTGGACGAGCTGCTCGCCGCCGAACGTGGTCGGGGGGCGACCTGCAACGGCACGCCGATTCACGTTTCCCGGGTTGCCACCCTGGAGGGGGCCTTCGTGCTGCACGGCGGCCTTGACGTGTTTGACAAGGAGGGCCGGCTTGGCGGACTTGTCGATCTGGGACGGCGGGCGATGAGCATACGGGGCCACGGTGACTTCTATGGCTATCACCTGCTGGCGCGGGGGAAGGTTGACGTCATGCTCGAGGCCGGCATTGCGCCCTGGGATATCGCCGCCCTCCGCGTGATCGTCACGGAGGCGGGAGGACGCTTCACCGATCTGAGCGGCGGCACGCCGGAGTTGCCGGCGAACAGCCTCGCCACCAACGGCCTTGTGCACGATCAGGTCGTCGCCGTCATGGCCGGCGCGGCGCCTACGTCAACGTCGCCAGTAACCCCTTGACGTCGAGGTCGGCCGCGCCGGTCACGCTGTCGGCGGCGCCGTAGTAGACGCGCATCCGCCCGTCATCGAGCGGCACGGCGCCGCAGGTGAAGACGACGTTGCCCAGTAACCCTTCCCGCTCGAACGGCGCCTCCGGTTCGAGGAATGGCCGGGGCGACCGCGCCAGCACCTTGCCCGGCTGGTCGCCGTCGAGGAGGACGGCGCCCAGGCAGTAGCGATCGGCTTCGTCGACGCCGTGATACAACTCCAGCCAGCCCTCCGGCACGCGGAAGGGGACGGCGCCGCCGCCGATGCGCTTGGAGTCCCACATCCCCGGACGCGGCGCCATCAGGAAGCGGTGGTCACCCCACAAGTGGAGGTCCGTGGAGTAGCCCAGCCACATCGTCGGCGGCCCGATATGGCGCGGCTGCGGACGGTGCAGCGCCACATAGCGACCGCCGATCTGCTCGGGGAAGAGGGCGACGTCGCGGTTCTCCGGGTAGAAGGCGACGCCCAGGCGCTCGAAGCGCCGCAGGTCCGGCGATCGGGCGAGCGCGGTGCCGATGCCGTAGCGGGAGACGGCGGTATACGCCAGGTAGAACGTGTCGCCGATCCTGGTCAGGCGCGGATCTTCGCAGCCGAACTCTTCCTCGGCGGTGGCCGGCGCCAGGGCGGGCTGGGGATCGACCCGAAAGGTGACACCGTCGCGGCTGCGGGCGAGGCGCAGGTGGGAGATCGAGGTGAGGTAGGTCTGACCAGCATAGCGGATGCTGCGCGGGTCCGTCAGGTCCAGACCCGGCAGGTCGCGCGGCAGGTAGCGGGTGGCGATGCCCGGTGTGCTGGCCGTCAGGTCCAACACCGAGAAGGCGACGAAGCCGGCCGCGGATTCGGCCCCGGTCGCGGGGCGCGTCTTCGGCTCCGGCGCGTGCAGGTCGAGGATCATCGCGTCGTCCGGCATGCTGCCGCTCAACGGTCGCTCCGCCACCCGCAGCAGCAAGACGAATTCATCGTCGACGCGTATGGCGCCGGCGTTGAAGGCGCAGAGCACCTCCATGCCCGGACGCGACGGCTGGACGTCCTGGGGCCGCACGACCGGGTTGGTCGCCAGCCGCTCGATGACGAGATGATCAGTGAGCGCTGCCATAAGGGCATCCCTCCCTTCGTTCAGGGCCGTACCAGCAAATCCTGCGCCAAATCCACGTGATCCGCGCCGGGCGCCAGGCCGGGGCCGGCGGCGGGGAGGCGGTCGCCGGTTTGCAGGGCATAGAGGCCGACCTGCACGTGATAGGTCCCGGCGGGTAGCGTCGCCGGGAGCGCGAGGGTGTGCACGTCTGTGACCACCTGGCCCGGCTCCCAGGTGCTGGTCGGCTCGGCGGTGCTGCCCGGCGGCCCGTCCGCCTGCGCCACCATATTGCCCTTGGCGTCCACCAGGTGCAGGAACACCGTTTCGTCGGCACTCGGCAGGCCGCTCGCCTGCCAGTAGAGCGTCACCCGTACCGCCGTGCCGCGCGGTGCGGCCGCCGGGTCGAGGGCGTAGCCGGCCAGGCGGATGACGCCGCCGAAGCGAATGTCGGTCGGAAACGGCATGGCCGGCAAGCCGGTCGCGCGCGGCAGCGCCACGACGGTGATCGGCGTGAGCGCCACCGCCTGGCCGGACGACGTGACGAGCGTCAACGTCGCCGGCCCGGTCGTCGCCCGGCCGTCGATATGCAGCAGATGGCGGTCGGCCAGGAGCGCGCCGGGCGGCCACCGGGCCGGCGGCAAGGCGGCGGCGAGTTCCGACGTATCGACCGTGGCGACGGTGGCGCCGTTGGGAGCGCGCAGATGGAGCGGCGGCACCTGGGCAACCGGGCCATCGACCCGCCAGAAGAGGGTGGCGCCGAGGACGTCATTCTGCTGCACGCTGGTGCGGTCGACGTTCCAGCCGACGAGACGCAGGCCGGGAGCGAGGGCCGCCGACGTGGCGTGCGGCAGCGCCGGCGCCGACCCCGGCGCCGCACCGGCCGCGGCGATCGCCGCGGCCGGGCTGATCGTCAGGCTGCCGGCCGTCGCCGGTGCGCCGAGCTGCTTACCGTCGGCGATGCCGAGCAGACGCACCCGTACGTCGTACCCGCCCGGCGGCAGATAGGCCGGCAAGGGCAAGTCGATGTTATCGAGGAAGGCAAGGCGGCCGGCGTCGCCGGAGTGCCAGTAGCCGGCCGGATAACTGACGGCGTCGGTGGATGTCCAGACATAGCCGTCGTTGCCGGTCAACTCGAGGCGCATCAGCAACGGTTGCGCCGGCTCCTGCAGCAGGCGCCAGTCGAGGACGACGTGCGCGGAGGTGCCAGGGACGGCGCCCTGGACGGCCGCGCCGGTCAGTTCGGCCGCCGTCCCGAACGGCGCCGGCGTTTTCAGCGCCGGCGCCACCTGCCGCACCCAGGCCAGCATCGCGCTCGCTGACGGCCGAAAGAAGCGGAAGGTCCGGCCCTCGCCCGGCAGTTGGACCTGGGCCACCTGGCTGCCGGCGAACCGGTCGCGCAACATCGTCGCCTCCCAGGAACGGTCGTCGGTGGTCAGGTAGAGCAGCGCCGGTCCGCTCGCGGCGTATTCCAAGATGCCGCGGTCGTCGGCGTAACGGGCCCCGGGGAACGCGCGGCTCAGCGTGGAATACAGCGTTTCATCGATGTCGTGGTCGTAGCCGCCGACAACGACAAGCGTTCCCGCGGCGAGCGAGCGAGCCGTCGCCGTCAGCTTGAGCGTCGTCTGCAGCGGCAGGCCGTAGTCCGCGCCTTGCCAGAACTCCGGCAAGACGGCGAAGAAGGGGACGGCCAGGGCCAGTTGGCTCGCCACCAGGAGGCCGGTAGCGCCGGCGGCAAGGGCGGATGCGCGCAGGCGCCGGGACTGCCGGGCAAGGAGTCGGGCAACGGCCAGCACGCCGCAGCCCTCCAGGATATAGACGGCCGGCATGGCCACCACGAAATAGTAGGGGTGGATTTCGACCAGGTGGACCATCAAGCCCAGCGGCGGGATGAGGGCCCAGAGCAGCAGTGTCGCCCCGCGGGCGGCGGCTGCGCGGTCGCGGGCGCGACTGGCGCGGGCCACGCCAACGGCGGTGGCCACGCTGCCGATCACCAGCAAGGCGACGGCGAACCAGTCGATGATCGTGAACGGAAGGGCCGTGGCATCGAGCAGGCGGGAGCCCTGGGGGACGATCGACTGATACCCGCGGCCAGTCACCAGGTTGCCGAAGGCGAGCCAGCTCTGGAAGTCGACGCCGGGATGCCGGGCCTGTTGCCCCGCAACGCTCTTACCCAATGCCGGCAGGACCGTCGTGAGGATATAGGGGGCCATGGTCACGGCAAGCGTCGCCAGGCAGGCGATGATCCGGCGGATGCCGAACGCCCGGAAGAAGAACAGGAAGACCAGGAACAGCGTCACCACTTCGCCCATCGGCACGACGTGGGCCTGGAAGAAGGCGGAGAAGGCTAAGCCGCAGAGCACCGCCGGCAGGTAACGCCGGCCGCTGCGCCGCCAGGAGGGCGCCATACGCTCGGTCGGGAAGGCGATCATCTTAGAATCCGGGGCCGTGTCGTCAGCCGCCACCATACGCGTCGTCGGCGTCCCTTTGCCTGTCGTAGAACTGCCCATGCCGAGCCAGCGGAACAAAAGCCAGAAGGCCAGGAGGGCGAGCGGCGCGTCGAAGGCCGTGATCCAGAGGCGGCGGGAGTACATCACCGCCCACGGATTCACCGCATACAGCGCGGTGGCGACCAGCGCCAGCGGCCGGTTCCAGGTGGTGCGGACGACGTGGTAGCAGAGGGCGACGGACCCGACGTTGAGCAACGCCACCCAGACCTGGGCCACCAGCAGGCTGGAGGTGATGGCGAGCGGCAGCATGAGCAGCCACATCGCCACCGGCCCGTTATCAATCGGGATGGAGGAGATCAGGCCGTGCGCCTGCAGCCAGCCCTGGTGGAGCGCCTGCGTGGCGGCCGTCACCATATCGTCGTCATCGCCGCGGTACTCGGCAAGGTTGAGCCGGTAGAGGCGCAGCAGCGCTGCCACAGCCACCACCGCCATCGGCAACAGCCGCCCAAGCCGCGCCCCACGCGCCGTAGCGTTGGCAACCGGTGGCGCGGACGGTGGATCGAGCACGGGAGGAGGAGTTAGCACGACGGCGCCAATGCTACCACGGGGGGCGAGGCCGGCGGCGGCGAATCGTTACTGCAGCCCCAGATACTGGTCGCCCAGCAGCCCCAATTCCACTTCATAGGGCGTACCGTTAAACTCCGGGTGGTATTCGAAGCGGGCCCGCTGGAAGTATTGCACGGTGTGGGCATGCCCATCGGGGCCGACCTCCGGCAGTTCCTGGGAGATCGGATAGCCGAAGACCGTAATGCCGCCGTGCGTCTGGAAGAAGTGCAAGAAGCCGAAGCCGACCGAGTACCCGGTCTGGGGAAAGAAAACCAACGGCGGGGCGGACGGCGCCGGCGGCGCGCTAGGCTTCGCTGCCGGCTTCGCAGGCGTGGCGGTGGGAGCGGGCGCGCTCGGCGGCGGGTGGGCGAAGACTCGCCCGGCCGTCAGTTGTGTTCCGAGCAGGCGCAGTTCCACTTCATAGGGCGTTCCAGCATTCTCGCTGTGGTCTTCGAACATGTCCCGCTGGAACCACTGCACCAGCCGACCGTTCTGCTGGAACGCTTCGGTCCGGGGGTAGCCGAAGATCGTGAGGCCGCCGTTGCTCTCGAAGAAATTGCGGAAGACGCCGCTGACCGTGTGCCCGGTCTGCGGGAAATAGAGGGCGCCGCGTCCGGATGGCGGGGCAGCAACCGGTCGGAATGGCGCGTAGGCGCCCCCCTGGGCAAACGGGGCCGTGACGGGCGCTTCTTCGATGTAGTAGTCGCTATTGGCGAACTCGGGGTGGGTACGCAGCTTCAGTTGCTGAAAGTCCTGACCCTGGGACCCATTGTGGAGGTCGTGGATATCGTCCGTCGGGTCCCCAAACCGGGCGGCGCCGCCGTGGGCGAGGACATAGGCCAGGAAGGTCGATCCGACAGTATGGCCAGTCTGCGGGAAGTACTGACTGCCGTCGGGTAGCGGTATGCCTTGGCCGATGCCGCTCTCGACAAGAAATGCCGGATTGCCACCGACGCGGCTGTTCTGCGGGCCTCCATCGTCGTTATGGGAGGCGGAGGCCGGCACGGGCACGCCGATTGCCGGCTGGACGCCGGTGAGCGGAAGATTGACGGCGGTGCTCGCGCCGTTCTTATCGAACACCACCGCCGCGTTGCCGACCAGCGGCGCCGACCCGGTCACCGGAGCGTTACCGGTGGCCCAGAAGAGCCACACCTTGTCCGCACCCTGGTCGTAACTGAGTGTGGCAAGGTAGGGCTGCTCGTGGTACTCCACGCCGGTAGCGCCGGAGAACTCCCGGACGGCCGTCTGGAAGGCCTGGAAGGCGGGGCGCGGCGTGCCGTCGCTGTGCAACAGGCCCCACGGCCCACTCTGGTCGTTCGGGTCA
>JAICXR010000207.1 GCA_025980355.1 Chloroflexota bacterium
GAGGGGGTCGCCCATGTCCCGTGCACAAGAACGCGTCGACGCCTACATCGACGAGCAGATGCCGCGGTGGAGTGACGAGTTGAGCCGCCTCTGCCGGCAGCCGAGCGTGTCGGCACGCCACGAGGGCGTCGAGCAATGCGCGAGCCTGGTGGCGGAGCTCCTTCGGGCGCGCGGCTTCCTGGCGGAGGTGACGCCGGAGGCCGGCGGCCATCCCGTGGTGCTGGCGCAGCGCGCCGGCCTGCCGGGCGCCGGCCGGAAGCTGCTCTTCTACAACCATTACGATGTCCAGCCGCCGGAGCCGCTGGAACTGTGGACGAGCCCGCCGTTCGAGCCGGTGCTTCGGGACGGCGCCCTCTATGCCCGCGGCGCGAAGGACGACAAGGGCGAGTTCATCGCCCGCCTGGCGGCGCTGGACGCCCTGGAGGCCGTCTACGGCGGCTACCCGTGCGATGTCACCTTCTGGGTCGAAGGCGAGGAGGAGATCGGCAGTCCCCACTTGCCGGAATGGGTCGCTGGCCATGCCGGCCGTTTGCAGGCGGACGCCGCTATCTGGGAGGAGGGCGGCGTCGACGCCGACGGCTACCCGACCCTCACGTTAGGCGTGCGTGGCCTATTGTATGTCGAACTGTCCGTCACGGCCCTGAGCCGGGATGCCCACTCCGGCAGTGCTAACCTGTTGCCCAACGCCGATTGGCGGCTGGTCTGGGCGCTGGCCAGCCTGAAGGGGCCGGACGAGCGCGTGCGCATCCCCGGCTTCTACGACGCGGTGCTGGCGCCTTCGCACCGGCAGGAGGAGCTATTGGCGCTGTTGCCGGGCCAGGAGGAGAGCACCAAGGAGCAGTACGGTCTTCAGCGCCTCCTGCTCGACCGCCAGGGACCGGCGGTGGCCCGGGCGACGTTCGACCCGACATGTAACATCGCCGGCATGGGCGGCGGCTACCAGGGCGAGGGCGCCAAGACGATCGTGCCGGCCCGCGCCAAATGCAAGATTGACTTCCGTCTGGTGCCGGACCAGGACCCGCACGACATTCTGCGAAAGCTGCGCGCCCACCTGGATAGTCAGCGTTTCTCCGATGTCCAGATCGACGTGCTCGGCGCTGAGCGTCCCGCCACCGTCGACCCCGATGCGCCGGTTGTGCAGTTGGCGGCGGAGACAGCGCGGGAGGTCTACGGCCTGCCGGCGCGTTTGATCCCCATGACAGGCGGCACGACGCCATGCTACCTCGTCTCCGATCTAGGCATCCCCGTCGTCACACCCGGCGTCGGCTATGGCGCCAACGGCGTTCACGGGCCGGACGAGCACGTGCGGCTGCAGGACTTCGAGCGCGCGGCGCAGCACATCGCCCGCCTGGTGCAGCGTTTCGGCGCCGGTCAGTAGGGGACAACGCGTTCGGGAGATGCCGTGCTATCCTTGCCCGTGGCGTAAGGAGTGACCTTTGCAAGTCGGCAGCCAGTTGTACATCTACCAGCAACGTAGCAGCGTTGAGTTCGGCCAACCGTTCGAGGAGGCATTGGATGCCATCTTCGGGCAGGTCCGGGTGGCCGGCTATGAGGGCGTCGAGTTGCCGCTGGCGCTCTGCGGCACGCCGGAAGGGGCGCAACGGGTCGGCGACCTGCTGGGCCGGCACGACCTGCAGCTGCCCAGCGTCTATGCCGGCGGCGCGCTCCACGACGACACCGCCAGTGAAACGACCTGGACGGTACTGGAGCAGGCCGCCGAGGCCAGGCAGCTCGGCATCCGCGTCGTCACGTTCAACCCAGCGCCGCTGCGGGAGCGCGTGAAGACCGAGCAGGAACTCCAGGCGCAGGCGCAGCGCCTTGACCAGTTGGGCCAGCAGATCCAGAGTCGCGGCCTCAACCTGGCGCTGCACTTCCACGCTCCTGAGTTGGGCGACAACGGTCGTGAACTCTGGGCGGACCTCGACGGCACTAGCCGCTCCAACGTCGGTCTCTGCCTCGACGTCGACTGGGCCTGGCGGGGCGGCGTGGACCCGTTGGCGATCCTGGACCGGTACGGCGATCGACTCGTCTCGCTGCACCTGCGCGACGCACGCGGCGGCAAGTGGGCGCAAGCGTTAGGCGACGGCGACTACGACTACGCGCCGATCGTCCAGCGGCTGCGCGCCCTCGGCTTCGACGGCTGGCTTCAGGTGGAGCTCGCCTATGAAGCCGGGATGGAGTGGACCCGCTCCACGGCGGAGAACCTACAACGAAGCCGCGACTGGGTCCGTGCGACACTCGGTGTGTAAGGAACGGTGCCGTCGCGCCGGCCCCAGTCGCGGCGAGTGTTCGGAATCCCCTGGGAGGGACCACGATCGTGATGAAGCTGGGCTGTAACACCGTACTTTTCGGCATGGCCGACCTCGCCATCGCCTTGCAGCACATCGCCTGGGCCGGCTATGCCGGCGCCGAGCTGGCGGCGCTGCCGGGGATGGCGGACCACATCGACCCCGAACGCGACGCGGAGCGGGCGCGCGACATCGTGATCCACGCCGACGAGTTGGGGATCGACCTGGTGGCGATCGAGGCGGGCGGCAATCCGGAGCGACAGCAACGCTGCTTCGACCTGGCGCGAGGCCTGGGCATCCCGACCGTCTGCGTCGGCTCCGGCGGCAAGCCGGACGACCCGTCGTCCTGGCGGGAAGCGATCCAGCGCCTGCGCGGCATGGCGAAGGCGGCGGAGATTGCCGGGGTGACGCTCGCCGTCAAGCCGCACGTCGGCGCCGCCATCTACAGCACCGAGACCGCCCTGCGGGCGATTCAGGAGATCGATTCCCCGGAGATCGGCATCAACTGGGACCCGAGCCATCTCTACCGGAACAATGAAGACCTGGTGGCGTCCGCGCAGCAGTTAGCGCCCTACATTCGCCACGTCCATATCCGCGACTGCCTGAGCCGCGAGCGCCACGTCGGCCCGCCGGAGACCCAGATCCCCGGTCGGGGCAGCATCGACCTGGCGGCCATCCTGCAGGCGCTGCACGCCGGCGGCTACGACGGCTACCTCGACCTGGAAGTGATCGGCGCGAAGAACTATGAGCTGGCCCGCGCCATGGGCATCGCCGCCGAGAGCCGGGGCTACCTGCAGCGTTGCCTACAGGCGCTATGAGCGGCGGACGAGGCGCTGCATGGGGACGCTGAAGCCGGGCAGCAGCGGCGTCTCCAGCGTGTCATTCGCCTGTCGCGTGACAACGAGGTGCAACGCAGCATTCCGACGCTGGTAGACCTCGATCGTCCGGTGGTGCGGCTCGGCGGTCTAACACGCACTGACGCCGCGACGAGAATAGAGCTTCCGTTTGGCGTCACGATCGCGTTGCTCATTCTTGGTACCGGGCGAGACGGCTTCCACAATGAGTTCCGGCGCATTATGCAAGTGGCCGGCCGTATCCAGCGCTCCAGCGAGTCGCTCATTAGAGCCAACGCCGGGCTTCTTCCACGTGCAACCCTGCTCGCCGAGCAAGCTCGCGGTCGGCGAGGCCGTACGTCCCCCACTGTCGGCGTTTGTCGTGCAAACATTGCTTCAGCCACTGCTTCGTTGCGACCGAGAGCTGGACGTTGGCCATACGCTGCTCCATGGGCTTCGACTCTCAATTCGCGATGACAGCGCGCTGACGAACGGCGCCGGGAACATTCTTCGATGGCTGATTGGTACAATTAAGCCGCAACGACAAGATGAATGGCCGGCGATTAGTCCTATGCCGACGACGTTCCGGAACGCCATCAGTCTGGACGGCGCTGGCCCAGGGGCAGCGTGAACGCTGGGCAGACTGGGGGCGGTCGGGCGTTGGGCGGACCGGCTATTCGACGCCGTTCATCCGGTCCCTCAGCGCCTGCAGGCGCTCCTGCTCCTCGTCCAATAGCGCCTGGACGCGGGCGCAGCGGCGCTCCAGGGCGGCGATGAGCTGCTGGGAGAGCGCCATGGTTTCGGCGAGCAGGCGGCGGCGCTCCGCGGGGTCGGTCGTGGCCTGATAGCGCGCCTGCAACTGGCGGCGTCGGGCGTCGTCTTCCAGCAAGTCGCGGATTTCGGCGATGGAGAAGCCGACGTTGCGCAGGCCGGCGATCTGCTTCAGGCGCTCCAGGTCGGCAGCGTTGTAGAGGCGGTTGGCGCCGCGCACGTGGAGCGACGGGCGGAGGAGGCCCTCTTCTTCGTAGAGGCGGATGGCGCGCACCGTGAGACCGGTCTGCTGGGCCATCTCGCCGATGCGATAGATGGGCGCGACCGCCGGCTCTGCGCCGGACTCTCCCGCCTGCCCACCCACGCCCCGGTTTACCTCGCCTTTCTCTATTGCTACCACTTGCACAGGTTACGAATCGCTTACACTCGCAACTGCCGGACGCCTGGCCCCACCTGAGGTGGTGTCGCGGTCGTCCTTGCCGGGACGTGCGGCGCACATAGCATACACCATGCTGGGTGGCACGCCGTCTGGCCAGATAGATCATAGTCGAGTGGAGGCGGGGCCAGACGCTATACTGCCGGCAGCCGAATGACGCACAGAGCGAGCGACCGGAAAGGGACAGCGATGGCGGTCTTGACGGAGCTTAGCGACTTAGAGCAGTTCTTGCAGACAGTGGCCAACGATGAGGAGGACTCTCCCTGGATGGTGATGGGCGACCTCCAGGTGAGGGGTGTGGACCTGCTCAAGCCGATCCTACTTCAGCACGCGGAGCGCACCCACTTGCCCTGGTATGTCGCTTCCTACCTGCTGATCACGATGCCGCGCCCACTGGGGGACGCGATGCTGGAGACGGCGCCGGACCTGCTGGTGGCCACGGCCGCTGAAGATCGTCTGCGCACTTCCTGGAGCATTCCCGGCGAGGGCAAGGCGCCGGACTTCGTGCTGGAGGTGGCCTCGGAGAAGAGCTGGGGGCGGGACAACGGCGACAAGCCAAGGATCTACGATGGTATGGGGGTGCAGGAGTATGTCCTCTTCGCGCCGGAGCGCACCAATGGGCCGAAGCTGTCTGGCTGGCGGCGAGACGCCGCGGGGCAGTTTGTGGGGTGGCCGGTGGACAAGCGCGGCGTGCTCTGGAGCCGGGCGCTGGGAGGGCTGGGCCTGTACGTTGAGCACGGGCAATGGCTGCGGATCTTGGATGCGGAAGGGCGCCGTCTGCCGACGCCAGTCGAGCTGGCAAGGGACGAACGGCGCCGGGCGGACGCCGAGGCCGCACGTGCCGAAGCGGAAGCAATGGCGCGCGCCGAAGCCGAGCAGCGGGCCGCGGCGGAATCCGAGCAGCGGGCCGCGGCGGAAGCCACAGCACGGCTGGAGGCTGAGCGGCGGGCTGCCGCGGAAGCCGCGGCCCGAGTGGAGGCAGAGGCGGAAGTGGAACGTCTTCGTGCGGAGGTACGCCGGCTCCGCGGCGAGGAGGCGTAGCTGGCGCCATCGGCCGCCCCCGCTCGGCGGCGCACTTCGGGCCTCCCCAGCGGTTGACAGCCCTCTGCCCGCTGTCTATACTCGCGCCACGATGGCGGGAATGCGGCGGGCCCGGCAGGAGAACGATGGCCTGCCGACGGGAGCCGAGGGGTGAGAGGACCTAGCGTGCAGCACGACATTCTCATAGTGGGCGCGGGCCTGGCCGGCATGCGCGCGGCGCTGGAGGCGCAACGCCACGGCGCGGACGTGGCCCTGCTCTCCAAGGTCCACCCGTTGCGCAGCCATTCCACGGCAGCGCAAGGTGGGATCAACGCCGCGCTCAGTGAGGGCGATTCCTGGGAGTCCCACGCCCTGGATACGGTCAAGGGGAGCGATTATCTGGGCGACCAGGACGCCGTCGAGATCATCGCGCGGGAAGCCGGGCGGGACATCATCGAGCTCGACCATATGGGCGTCACCTTCAACCGCGACGAGACCGGACACCTGGGCGCGCGCAACTTCGGCGGCGCCAGCAATGCCCGCACCTACTTCGTGGCCGACTTCACCGGGCAGGCGATCCTGCACGTCATGTACGAGCAGATCATGAAGGCGAACGCCACCGTCTACCAGGAATGGTTCGTCGCCGACCTGATCATGCAGGACGGTGTTTGCCGCGGTGTGGTCGCCATCGAAATGCTCACCGGGCGCGTCGAGGCGATCTACGCCAAGGCGGTGATCATCGCCGCCGGTGGCCTGGGGCGGGTCTTCGAGCCCAGCACCAACGCGCTCATCTGCACGGGCGACGGCATGGCGGCCGCCTATCGGGCCGGCGCGCCGCTCATGGACATGGAGATGGAGCAGTACCACCCGACCACCCTGAAGTCCAACGGCGTGCTGATCTCGGAAGCGGCGCGCGGCGACGGCGCCTACCTCATCAACAGCCTTGGCGAGCGATTCATGGCAAAGTACGCCCCGAACAAGATGGAACTGGCGGCGCGCGACGTCGTCTCGCGGGCCGAGGCCACGGAAATCCAGGAGGGCCGC
>JAICXR010000205.1 GCA_025980355.1 Chloroflexota bacterium
GAGCAGCGCCGACACTTCTGAGCCCGCCTGGGTGAAGCGGAAGATGTTGTCGATGAACAGCAGCACGTCGCGACCTTCGTCGCGGAAGAATTCGGCCATCGTGACACCGGTCAGGCCGACGCGCTGACGCACGCCTGGCGGCTCGTTCATCTGGCCGAAGACCAGCGCGACTTTGTCGATAACGCCCGATTCTTCCATCTCGCGATAGAGGTCGTTGCCTTCGCGCGAGCGCTCGCCCACGCCGGTGAACACCGAGTAGCCACCGTGCTCCTGGGCGACGTTGCGAATCAGCTCCTGGATGATGACGGTCTTGCCGACGCCGGCGCCGCCGAAGATGCCCGCCTTGCCGCCGCGCAGGATCGGGGCGATGAGGTCGATCACCTTGATGCCCGTCTCGAACATCTCCGCCTCCGTGGCCTGGGCGCTGAAGGAGGGCGAGGGGCGGTGGATCGGCCAGCGCTCCTTGATGTCCGGCGCGGGCTTGCCGTCGATCGGCTCGCCCAGCACGTTGAACATGCGGCCGAGCGTGCCCGGCCCCACCGGCACCTCGATCGGCGCGCCGGTGTCGGTCGCCTCCGTGCCCCGCAACAGGCCATCGGTCGAGCTCATGGCCACGCAGCGGACCCAGTTGTTGCCGACGTGCTGCGCCACTTCCATGACGATCTTGCCGTCGCCATCCGGTCCGGGTCCCCGCTCTTCCGCGGCGATGCGCGGCGCCGGCACTTCGACCGCGTTCTCCAGGTCGGGCAGCTCGCCCGAATGGAACTCGATATCGACGACCGGGCCGATAACCTGGACGACTTTCCCTACGGAGCCTTTGGCCATGCTTCCTCCTGCCGCCAGCCCGCAGAGGGGGCTGAGGGGCAATATTCCATCATAGACAGACCACAAGAATTGCTGCACCGGCACACGCCCGTGCGCTGCATGGTAGCACACATTGTACGCGTCGGTGGACGAGAGGCGGCGAAAGGCCTGGGCCGGGCCAGTAGCCACCCGCCGACCAGACCTTTCCACCGTTATGCTGTCATCGGCGTCTCCTTGTCTGCCGTGTCGTGGCGCGGCATCTGCACTTCGGGCAAGGCCAGCACTCGCTCGAAGTTGTCATCGGCGGCGATGCGGTTATAGCGTTCAAAGCCACAGCCGAGGCAGCGGTGGACGAGCACATACTCCCCGTTGGGACGCGTGAAGACCGCAACGGGGGCCATCGAGCTGCGGCAATCACTGGCCCGATCACCGGGCATTTTCCCGTCGACGTGGCGCGAGTAGAGACAAGAGGGGCAGTGGTTGCGGTGCTTGCCGCCGGAGGGCACAGCGCCCACCAGCAGCTTGCAGTGCCGGCAGCGGAAGGTCTCCTCCCGACCGCGCGACCCCACGGGGGCGGTTCGCCCCCGATCGCGATAACTTTTGGACACCAGCGGCTACTCCTCAAATGGTGGGTCTGTACAGCAAACAACCAGAGGATGCAGAGCCATCCGGCACGGCGGATGGCGGCTGGTGCAGAGGCAAGCGTGGATACCATAGAGCGCTCCTTTACACGTACACCGTTTGATAGGAAGGTATGGTTGCCCAGCGCTGAGCCGTGTCAGGTCTCACCGCACGGCGGCACGCAACCGTGCGACATAAAGAAAGGGGCACCGCAACGCGCCAGGTGAGGCCCGGCGGTGGATCAGAGGAGATCGCGCCGGACGGGCGTTACCTCAGCGCTAGCACGAGACCGGGAGGCGCCGGCTAGCGGCCAACACCGACCGAAGGCAGGGCGACAGCTGGAACTGTGGCGGTGACGACACACATGGCGCGCACCATAACCCCCTCCTTCCATCGTCCGCCGGTCAGCCGGCACAGCCTTGTTCTAGCGCGCAGTATAGCGACCGGACAAGCCGGGCGCAATAGCTGTGTGCCCACCGAGTGCGCCGCAAGGTCTGGTGCCGTTCGGTTGCTGAAGGCTCGCCGGCACACCTTGCCGTCAGCTCGCTCGCCACACGTTGCGGTGCACTCTGCCGCCGCGCCGCTGGCGAACGGCGGGCGACGGCGCGATGTATAATCGCCTTATGCACCGGACGCAGCTATACATCGACGAGACGCTCGCCAGCGAAATTCAGCAGGTCGCCACGATTCAGCATCGCTCCGCCGCGGCGGTGATTCGCGACGCTGTCCGGACCTATCTTGCCAGCGTGAAACAAGAGCAAAGCGACGACCCATTTTTCCGATCATCGGGGCAAATACCGGGGGGCCGGCAGACGCTGCGCAGCAGCACGACCGTTACCTCTATGGCAATGACACCGACTCGGCGCTGCAAGGATGAACGTCGTCATTAGTCTATCGCCATAGCCGCCGGCCGTACCCGATCCAGCAGGGCCAGGCTGCGCGGTGCCCGTTCGTCAAGGGCGCGGACGCAGGCCCGGAGGGCCGTCGCTGATTCTTGCAGGCCGGCCGGCGACGCCAGGTCTTCTTTCCATTGGGTGACGTGGCCCGCCTGGAAGAAGCGCAACAGGCCGAGCGCCTCGCCGGAGAGGCGCAGGATATCCGGCGCGCCGGGGGCGCACTCGCTGCAGTGCACGCCGCCGTTGCCGGGGCTGAACAGCGCCGTCCCGCCCTCCGCCGCGGCGCCACATTGGGCGCAGCGCCAGAGGGCGGGACGGTAGCCGAGGTAGGCCAGCAGGCGCATCTCGAAGAAGCGCAGCAGGAGGTCCGGCGACGTCTCACCGTCCAGCCGGTTGAGGAGACCGAGCAGCAGGTCGTAGAGCAGGCGGTTTTCCTGGCGACTCTCGCTCATGCGGTCGACCAACTCCACGGCATACCAGGCGGCCGCCGTGCGGTAAAGGTCGTCGCGCAGCACGCCGTAGGCGTGGATCACCTGGGCCTGGGTGACGACATCGAGGTTGCGCCCCTTGGCCATGAGCAAGCGCACGTGCAGCAGCGGCTCCAGATGCCCGGCGAGCTTACTGGCAGGCCGGTGGACGCCCTTGGCGATTGCGGACACCTTGCCATCCTCCGGTGTATAGAGGGTCAGGAGGACGCCATGCTCGCCGAAACGCCCACGCCGCAGCACAATGGCGTCGGTGGTATAAACGCGACTCATTCGATCGATGCTTCCTGCAGATTTTCCTCTCTTAGTATACCAAATTGCCCGCTCTGCTGCCCATTTCGACCCGTTCTGCGCCGGAAAAACACGATCCAGAAGGCCACGGAAAGGAGGTAAAAGAGCGCCGTCAGCAAGAAGCCCGGCAAAAAGCCGGCGCGCTGTTGCAGGGCGCCGCCGGCGGCGCTGGAGAGCGCCCACGGCCCTTGCTGCGCGATGAGCAAGAGGCTGGAAGTCGTCGCCCGCTGTTCCGGCGCCGCCAGCCCGAGTAACCAGCCCTGGGCGATGGGTGCGGTCATGTCCATCAGTCCCTGGCGCAGGACGAAGGCCGCCATGGCCGGCGCCGGGGCCGGGGCCGTCGCCAGCAGGAGGAGCACGGCAACGGCGAGCACTTGCGTCAGCACCACCAGGCGCACGACGCCGACGCGGGCGGTGAGCAGGCCCGCCAGCAGCGTCAGCACACCCAACACGAGCTGGCTGACCGCGCCGAGCGTCCCGAAGGCGGCGACGGACACGCCGAGCACGCGCGTGAAATAGAGGTTGAGGTAGGGGATGATCAAGCCGGCGCCGAGCCCCAGGGCGCCGAAGACCAGCGCCACTTTCGCGGCCAGCCGCCGCCACGCCGGGTCGGCCAGGCCAGCGATGCCGCGCCGCCATGGGCGGGCGCGGTGGGGATCGTGATACCAGGGCAACAGCGGCAGCGCCGTCACGCCGGCCAGGGCCAGCGAGAGCAACAAGGTCAGACGGTAGGAGATCGGTCCGTTGGGCGCGACGGCCAGGACGCTGCCGAACCAGGCCGGCAGTTGGCCGCCCAGCACGCTGCCGGCGGCGGTGCCCAAAAGCGCCAGCGCCCCGCCGGTGGCCAACACCGCATTGCGCTGGTCCGGGGGTGCCGCCTCCAACAGCATCGGAAGGGCGACGACGGCGATAGCCGCCCCTCCGAGGCCGGCCACGAAGCCGCAGGCGGCGATCGCCACGGCGTTGGGGACGAGGCACTGCCCGACCGTCGCCACACCGTTCAGGACGCCGCCCAGGATCAGCGCGCGCTTACGTCCCCAGGCATCGGCCAGCAGCCCGGCCGGCGCCACCGCCAGCGCGAGTCCCAGCGTGCCAACGCCGAGAATGACGCCGAGGGTCCCGGACGAGAGGCCAAGGCTGACGACATAAAGATTGAAGACGACGCCGAACACGCCGATGCTGACTGCGCCGCCGGCAGAGGTCAGCAAGAGCAGCCAGGCATTGGGACCGAAGTGGGGGCGGCCAAGACCGGATGGGAACGGCAAGTCGCTGCTGAACCACCTCTCGCCACTGCGGCTGCGCCCGCTGTCGGCCGATGGCCATCGCGCCTGTTGTGTCGTGCCAGCATAGCATCGGCTGGCATCGGTAGGCTCGCGCGAGCGTGGAGCGGCGCTACGCAGCACTGCAAGCGAGAGGGCACTGGACGGCGGTCCGTTCAATCCAACCCGGAAGCGGTTGGGCCAACGGCGCCTCTCTTAAACGGGCCGACCACGACGCCTTCGCCAAGCGGCAGTGCGGCGTGTACGACTTGCTGGCTGCTATTCGCCCGGCGTACCCTGCCGGCCGATGCGCTCCCGTGCCAGTCGCAGCCGCTCCGCCTGACTCAGGCCCCGGCTTGCTCTGACGAGCGCGGTGAGCATTTGGGCGGTCACGATCGGCAACGCCCGGCTGCTCGGAACCTGGACGTATTGCTCGCCATCCAGCACAAGTATCTCCACTGCGCCAGCGACGTAACGCCAGACCTCCGGCACGCCGACCTGGGCGTAGATGGGCAGCTTCGGCAGGGATGGGTGCGTCATGTCGATCTCGATCACCAGATCAGGCGGGGGATCCACGTGCAAATCGAGCCGGTCCTTGCCGCGGACCCGGGAACCGTTCTGGATGTAGAAGCAGGCATCCGCTTCAAATCCCTGCTGGAGGTCGTCCCGGCTGAAGGTGGTGGAACCGAAACTGTAGACCTTGGCCCCCGTCGCCTCCTCCACGGCCGCCAGTACGAATTCAAAAAATCGGCCATACCCCGCATGTTCCGGCAACGGGGTCATAATCTCCAACGTCCCCCTATCATAGGTCAGGCGAGGCGCGCTGCTATTCTCGAAGTCTTGGAGCAACCGCTGATAGGTCTCCCAACTCACATGATGCAGAATCATCCGCTGGTCGGGCGGACTTTGCATCGTCACCATGGCGCGTACTCCGTTTCCCTGCTCCCTGATATTCCCCATGATACAGCAGTTCTTAGGGCGGTGTGGTCGTCCGCCGGCACGCCGGCACCATCGATTTTGGAATCCGCCATGCAGTGCACCGATAGCGACACCGGCGTATGTGCCGGCGGTGACGATGCTCCTATTCCGGGTGCTCTCCCCGTTCCCCCTCCCCGTCCCGCCAGAGTTGTCGCATCTCGTCCGATGCCGCGAGCACCCCGGCCAGTGTCCCGACGGCGTCGATCCGGCCGTCCTTGAGGACGATCACCTGGTCCGCCCGGCGCAGCGCGGCCGGCCGGTGCGAGACGACCAGCCAGGTGGGCTCGGTGAGGGTGGCAAGGTTCTCCCAGATCGTTTGCTCGGTTTCGGCGTCGAGTGCGCTGGAGAGGTCGTCGACCACGTAGAGGTCGGCCTCGCGGACGAGCATGCGCGCCACCGCGACCCGCTGCGCCTGGCCGCCGCTCAACCGGACGCCCCGCGAGCCGATCGCCGTGTCCAGGCCCTGCTCCATCGCCGCGACGTCCGGCTCCAGGGCGGCGGTGGCCACCGCCCGCTCCAGCGCCCCACCGTCCGTCGCGCCCAGGAGCAGATTATCGCGCAGCGACGCGCTGAACAGGCGCGGCACCTGCGGCGTGTAGGCGGTGCGCGGCGGACCGAAGTAGGACGCCGGATCGGTGACGCGCTCGCCGTTCCAGCGGAGCCGGCCGGCCTGCAGGGGACGCAGGCCGATGAACGCTTCGAGCAACACGGTCTTGCCCGCGCCGATCCGCCCGGTGACGACGGTGAACGAGCCGCGCCGGATCGTCAGGTCGACGCCGCGGATTCCCCGGTCCGATCCGGCGAACGCACAGGTGAGCCCTTCGGCGACCAGCAGTTCATCGCTCCTCGCCTCACTGGCGGCAACCTTCCCGTTGCTCGTGGACGGCCCGGGTACTTCGATCGACGCGCCGGCGTTCGCCCGTCGCCCGAGGAAGGGCGGCTCCCGGTCCACCAGCGTCGCGCGCGGCGCCCCGCCGAGCAGCGCGGTGAGCCGCTCCACCGACACGCCGGCCAGCCGGTATTGGGTCAGCAGCCGGGCGATCTCCTCCGGGAACCAGGTGAGCTGGCCGAGGTAGGTCACGAACAGCGCGA
>JAICXR010000208.1 GCA_025980355.1 Chloroflexota bacterium
AGCATGCCGGCGTTCGTCACTTGCCAGCTATACAGGCGATAGCAAAGGCCGAGCGCCGCCAGCAAGAAGAAGACGAGGAGCAGGCGATCCCGCCGACGCAAACTGACCGTCACCGGTTGCATGATCGCTCCCCTCCCTAGCAGAGGATACGAAACATGCTGGCGCGGACAGATCGGATAGGACCGGCAGGGTGATCGGGATTGCCCGGGACCGTCTGGCGGCGGCGGTCCCGGGCAATCCCGGACGGAACGCGCCGCCCTCGTCGGTGATCCGACCGGGGTGGCCCGAACCCGTCAGGGCCGGCGGGCCCAGAGGTGGGCCAGGTTATCCCGCGGCTGCCAGCCGAGCAGCCGCTGGGCCTTGGCGCTCGAATACTTGCCGTGCGGCAGGTTCGCCAGGATGTGGAAGATCTCGAACGGTGCAGGCAACGTCGGCGCCTCCAGGGCACGACGCATGGCAAGGCCGGCGTCCTCCCAGGAGATCGACATCGGGTGCACGCCGCCGGCATGGGGCTGGGCCGTGGCGGGGTCGACGAAGGCGGAGTAATAGAGGGCCGGCACTTCCAGATCGTACTGTTCGGCGAAGAGGCGCACGATCTCCTGACCAAGGAACTTGCTGTGGCCGTAGATCCAGACGCCGGCCCGTGCCGGGGCGTCGTCCGGCACGTCGAAATCCCAGCCGTAGCCGGAGGGCCATTCACTGGACACCTGCAGCGGGCCGGTATGGACGACGCGGCGGATACCATGGGCGACAGCGGCGCGCATGACGTGGTAAGCGCCGAGACAGTTGACCAGGAAGGCCTGCTCCAGATGGGGCCGGATCACCGTGCAGTTGATGACGGCGTCCATCCCCGCGCACGCTTGTAGCACCTGGTCGGCGTCGGTGACGTCCACCTGCATCTCTTCGTGCGGTGGCGGCAACACCGCCGGCAAGGGCGCACCCTTCGATTGCGGCTTGCCCTCGGCGGCGATGGTCGCCAGCGGCCGCAGATCGGTCAGGCGCAACCGATAGGCCGGCGCCAACTGGGCAGCGGTGACGGCGGCGAGCGGCCCCCCCGCACCGAAGAGCACGACCCGCCGGATGGGACGAGAAGGGATGCGCCGCCGTGGCCCCAGCAGCGCCAGGTCGCCGGCTTGCTCCGCCGGCGAAGCGACGGGCGGCTCCGCCGGGGCCAGGTCATGTTCGGGCGTATAGCCCAGGCCGTGCTCGCCGCCGGCACGAGCGAGCGGGGCGCGCGTGTGCTTCCCGCCACCCGGGATGTGGTACACGCACCAGCCTTGCACCAGCCTCCCGGTCGCCGTATCGTTCCGCAGGCGCAGGGGCCGGGTCAGGGCCTTTAGACAAGCCTGGACGGCGTCGTCGACGTGCAGCCAGCGCGGATCGCGGCGGCCATCGCCTACCTGATCGTCGACCACCGTCGCCAGGCGCAGGCAGACCACCTCGATCGGCTCGAAGTGGGCAAATTGCTTGGCGGACTGCTCGGCCAGGTAGGCGGCCAGCTGCGCAGGGTCGGTGACGTCCGGGAGCGGCTGCCAGGTCTCGCTGACCGACCAGGAGGCCGGGTAGCGATCGAACATCGCCAGCGTGCTGCCGAGCACGACCCGCCGCACGCCGGCCGCCACCGCCGCCTGCAGCAGGACGAAGGTGCCGCGCGTCGCCTGGTCGAGGCGTTCGCTCGCGGCCCCGTCGCCCGCCGGGCCGGGCGCCACCGGCGCGAGGTGGATCAGCGCGTCGGCGCCGGCAACCGTGTCCCTGGCGACGTCCTCGTCGCGCAGATCGCCGGAGGCGACCACCACCGCATGCTCGCGTCGCAGCGCCCTGGCCAGCGCTTCGGGCAGCAGCCCCTGTCCCGTGACCACCACTCGCATCTAGGATTCTCCCCGGAAGATGTTGTCGTTGACGATCTGGGCCGCCTGGCGACCGTAGTCGTCGGGGGTGCGCTTCAGCGCCTGGACGTCCGCATACATCGGCGTCAACTGCTTGAGGATGGTCGGCCAGTTGGCGTACTTGAGGATGCCGGTGCCGGACGGCAGGAGCGTATACGACTCCAGGACGAAGGCGTGCGGGTCGACCCCCAGGCGCTGTTGGGCATCCTTCTGGGCCAGGTCGGAGCCGCCGTTCAGGATCGGCGAAACGAAGTGGCCGGTGATAAGCGGGTAGCGGCCGCCGTTGGCCGGGACGGTCAGCCACTGGAATATCGTCCAAACTTTGTCCTTGTTCGGCGACGTCGCCTCCATCTGTAGGCCGTGCGGGTACATGCGGCCGGATATATTGTTGCCGGTACCGGAGTAGGGGATGGTCGCCAGGGCCCACTTGAAATGGATTTGCTCCGGCTTCCAATTGATGGCATAGACTACATTCATGCCGACCTTGCCGGAGACGAAGACGTCCGGGAAGCTGGCGCGCAACGCCTTGACCTGATCGGCGTTCGGCTGCACCTTGTACTTGTTGCGCAAATCGAGCCAGTACTGCGCCCCTTTCGCCCACTCCGGCGAGTCGAAGCGCGATTTCCGGGCCGCATCATCCCAGCCGGGCATGCCAAAGTAGGTGCCGTCGGTGATACCGCCACTGTCGTAGCCGTTGGCGCTGCCGCCAAAGCCAAACTGATCGGTGCCATTGCTGAGCTTCTGGGCAACCTCTTGGAATTTCTCCATCGTCCAGGTCGGGTCCTTCGGGTCGACCGGCGGGTGCGGCAGGCCGTTGGTATCGAACAGGTCGACGTTGTAGGCTAAGGCGTCGACCGACATGCTCACCGGCAGCCCGTAGGTCTTCCCCTGGAGGGTGTAATTCTGTACCGCCTGGGGGGCGTAGATGCTCAAGCTGATCTTGGCAGTGGCGAAGTAAGGGGTCAGTTCGGCGACGACTCCCTTGGAGGACAGGTCGCTCCAAGTGCCAAAATCGTTTTCAAAGTAGTCGATGGGCGCTCCGCCGGCATGGCGCGTCAGCACGACCTGCTCGGTGTCGTTCCCGCCGCTCACCTGGACATGGATGTCGGGATGCTCCTTGCTGAAATCGTCGTACAGCGCCTGTTCCTTCTTCAAGGCGTCCGACCCGCCGGTGCGCCGGGAGACGACTTGCAGGTCGCCCGGCTTGCCGGCCGGCGCACTCGCCGCCGCGGCGGCACTGGCCGTCGTCGCCGGACTGGCGGACGTTGTCGCGCTGCTGGTCGTTGCCGCGCTGCTGGCCGTTGCTGCACTGCTCGAAGTCGTCACGGCAGTACTGGTGGCGGCGGTGCTGACACTGGCGCTGGTCGCCACGCTGCTCAAGGAGGCGGCCGCGGCGGTCGTAGGACTGGCAGCGCTCGCGGCGCTGCTCGTAGTGGTAACGGTGGCGACCGCCGATCCGCCGCAGGCCGCCAGGAGCGCCGCGCCCACGCCACCCGCCCCGGCAGCGGCAGCGACGCGCAGCAGTCGTCGACGAGTGATGACTCCGATCACCTCGAACCTCGCTTTCTTTGAATAGGGCCGGCACGTTCCCGGCGATGCCGGTCCGTCGGACGTCGGGTGCGCCGTCGTCCGCACACGGCGGCTTGCCACAATGCCGGTAGCGAGAGGACTATAAGCAAGGAGCAGCAGGCTGTCAATGCGCCCGACCTTCTGACGCCTACCCTGCGCTAGGCCGCTTTGGGTGGGGGAGGGTGCCGGCCAACGACGCCAGCCCACCGGGAGGCTCCTGCTCGCTCACCAGCCGACCGGGGCGCTGGGCATCGGAGCATACGCGGTGTTGACAGGAGCGTCCGGGCTGCCTATGCTTGCCGTGGCCTTCCCGCCAACGACGTATCGTTGGAGTCGGCTTCCAACGGGTGCTGTTCGCCGGCTCCCACTGCCGGGTGACGGTCGTGGACAGCGTGGGCAAGCGGACCTGGACCCGCCCGATCGGGCTGGAAGCGCGCCACGTGACGGGCGAGACACGTAACGGAAGGAGATTCCCCATGGTCAAGAGCTTCGCCGCCCGTCCGCACAGCCGGCGGCACCTCCTCGTTATGCTGGCCGGTCTGGCCGCGACGCTCGGCGGCGTGGCCTGCGGTACCCCTTCCGGCAGCGCGGCGACAGCTGGATCCGGTACGGGCGCTACCAGCACCACCCCCGGAACGACGAGCGGCACGACGCTGGGGGCATCGACCGCCAGCCAGGCCTCCGCGTCCGCCGGCTCCACGGTCACCGCCGCCGCAACGTCCGCCCGCGCAACAAGCAGCGCGACCGCGTCGTCTGCGGCGGTATCAGGCACGACGGCGGCCCAGTCCGGCGCGCCGGCGGGCCAAGGCGTCGCACTCCAGGTCTGGCAGGAGACGCTCCTCCCCTTCGACAAGGACGTGGGCCAGCAACTCACCGCTCCCTGGCTGGCGGCCAACCTCGGCCTCAGCCTGCAAACGCTCCCCAACGGCAACAACCAGGACAAGTTCCTGGCCGCCGCCGCCGGCGGGGTCCCGCCGGACCTCTTCTCGACCGGCAGTTGGGAGGTGCAGAGCGACTACGTGGACGGCGCCACGACCACCCTCGACCAGTTCATCGATCGCAGCAAGCTCGTCGCCAAGGCCGACCTCTGGCCCTCCTTGCTGCTCGACGTCACGTTCCGAGGTAGCGTCACCGGGCTACCCTACGCGCCCGACACGCGCTACATCTACACGCGCACCGACCAGGCGCAACAGGCAGGACTCGATCCCAACGCGCCGCCGAAGACGTGGTCGGCGCTGCAGGCCGCGGCCCAGAAGGCGTACAAGGGCAGCGGCGCCACCGTGCAGCACGTCGGGTGGTTCCCCTTCTGGGGGAGCGGCGGCGACCTGCTCTGGATGGTGCCGTACTGGCAGCTCGGCGGCGAGCTGCTGAACGCGGACAATACCAAGGTGACGTTCGTCAACGACCAGGCCATCCAGGCGTTGAACTGGTTGAAGCGGGTGGTGGACCTGCAAGGGGGCTGGCAGGGCATCGACGCGTTCCGCAAGCAGTACACGACGCCGAGCGGCGAGGCGATCATGATGGCCGGCGGCACGACCTACCTGCACGCCACCCTCTCCACTCGCGGCGAGATGTTCAAGGTCCAGGCGCCGACGATGCAGTTCGCCATCTCCGCCTATCCGCTGCCGGACCAGGGCGGCGTCGAGGCCAACTACGGCGGCTGCCACACGCTGGTGATCGCCAAGGGCAGCAAGCACCAGGAGCCGGCCTGGTCCTTCATCGAAAACCTGGTCAAGAGCGCCAACAACATCGTCTACGCCGACCGCTACGACCTGGTGCCGATCCGGGTCGCCGACACCAGCGCGCCGGCCTACGTCAAGAACGATCCGGCCCGCGCGCTGCAGGCGCAGCAGATGCAGAAGCGTCGCTTCGTCATCCCGGCCCCCGGCGCCATCGACATGCTGAAGTACGAGGACGTCGTGACGCCCTTCATGTCCGGCAAGCTGACGGTGCAGGAGTCGCTCCAGCAGATGCAACAGCAGGCCCAGGTCATCCTCGACCAGAACCTGGCCAAAGCGAAGTCGCTGAGCGGATAACGGCCCAGGAGCGGTGGCGACGGCGCATCGCCGGGTCGCCCGCTGCTGACCGGTGCTAGACCACGCGCACCGGTGTCCCGTCGGACGCCCAGTCGTAGAGCGTGCGGGCCTGCCAGTAGGGCAGGTTGACGCAACCGTGGGAGCCGGTGTGGTCCTTCCCGAGCGGCCCCGCACCACCCTGGCTGTCGGGGCCGAAGACGCGCCGCCAGGGAGCGTCGTGCAGGAAGTAGCCTTCCCCGTGGAAGAGGAGCGCGTAGCTGGCCTGCACGCTGGCGTACCAGAAGGCGGAGCCCTTGGGCCAGGGGGAGTTGAACATGTAGTTGCGCACGTGCTGCTTGACGGCGTAGTCGCCGGCCGGCGTCTCCAGCCCCTTGCCGCCGCTGGTGCAGCCGACCGCCATGGCGACCTCGCTGCCGTCGAAGGCCCAGAGGAACTGGTCGGCCAGCCTGACGACGATGGAACGCCCGCTGCCGACGGGGGCGGGCCGCGGCGACGGCTCCGGCACCGGCGGCGGCAAGGGCGAGCCGAGGACGCCGTCCGTCGGTTGGTCGCCCAGCAGCGGCGCATAGATCCAGCCGTTGCCATAGGTCAGCGGCACCTGATACCAGGTCGTGCCGCCGTACCAGAGCTTCTCACCGTCCGCCTGGTCCAGTATCGCAACGGGCGCGCCGTAGGGGATGCTGCCGACGACATCGGATGACGTGTCCGGCCGCAGGTGGGCGTAAATGCTGTCCAGGGTGGGATCATCGATCAGGCGCAGGACGTACTTAACGTCCAGGCCCGTGCCGCCGAGCGGGTTGAGCAGTGTGGCGGCACGGGCGGTGGCGGGCAGCATGGTCGGGAGCAGGGCCAGCCCGGCCGCCCCTGCCTGTACGAAACGCCGCCGCGATAGCTCCAT
>JAICXR010000469.1 GCA_025980355.1 Chloroflexota bacterium
CCACCAGCGCGTTGTCGAATTCTTGCTGTTTGTACTCAAAGGTTTCGTTCGCATCCGAGCGTTAGGACGCGTGATTGGTGCGCCGTATGCGATGCGCGCGGTACCGGGCGGCAATGGCCGCGAGCCTGACGTCATGTTCATAGCGACGGCGAACCTCGCCCGCCTGGGCCAGAAATACGTCGACGGGCCGGCCGATCTCGTCGTTGAGGTGATCTCGGACGACAGCGTCGCACGGGACCGTGACGACAAGTTCTCTGAGTACCAGGACGCGGGCGTGCGCGAGTACTGGATCATCGACCCCCGCCCCAACCGCCGACGCGCCGACTTCTACGTGCTGAACGAGCGCGGTCGCTTCGATCCGGTACCGATCCCGGACGACAATCGCTATCGTTCCACGGTATTGCCGGGCTTCTGGCTGGACGTGGAGTGGCTCTGGCAGGAGGACCCCAAAGAGCTGGCGGCGCTGACCGAGATCGTCGGCGCCGAGCGCTTGCCAGCCTCACAGTAGCTACCGGGAGGAATGGCAGGATAAAGGGGGCACTGGCAACACCATCTGCTACTATCCTTACGAAAAGGAGTTGCCTGTGTCCGCACCGCTACGCGTCGGCCTGATCGGGGCCGGGAACAATATGCTCAGCACGCACGTGCCGCGCTACCTCAACCGGCCGGAGGCGATGATCGCCGCCTGCACCGAGCCGTTCGCGGCGAACGTCGCCCGGATCAAGGAGCGCTTCCCGGATCTGCCGAAGATCCCCTTCTACGACGACCACCAGAAGATGCTGGCGGAGGCGAAGCTCGACGCCGTCGTCATCAGCACGCCGCACGCCTACCACTATCAGCAGATTGTCGACGCCCTCGGCGCCGGCTGCCACGTCCTCTGTGAGAAGCCGTTGGTGTGCTCGGTCCAGGAGGCGAAAGGCGTGATCGCCGCCCGCGACAAGGCAAAGAAGATCGTCCTCGTCTCCTATCAGCGGCACTACCTGCACGCCTTCCTCGTGATGAAGACGGCGATCGACAATGGCCTGATCGGCACGTTGCAATACGTCGACCTGCAACAGAACCAGAACTGGTACAACAACCAGAAGATCGCCAACCGCTGGCGCATCCAGAAGGACCTCTCCGGCGGCGGACAGTTGAACGACTCCGGCAGCCATATCGTCGACATCCTGCTCTACGTCACCGGCCTGGAGCCGGAGAAGGTCTACGCCGTCCAGCAGAGCTTCGACCTCGGCGTGGACGTCAACTCCGCCGTCACGGTCACCTTCAAGGGCGGCGCCACCGGCTGCCTCTCCATCGTCGGCAACGCCCCGTTCAAGGGCGGCTCGGTCCATGAGGACATCACCATCTACGGCAGTGAGGGCGCGGTGTTCTACCGCCAGTTGGGCCAGGGGAGTCCCCGTACCCCGTTCATCGAGGTGCGCCGCTTCGACTCCGAGACGCCCGTCGAAGTCACCGGTGTGCCCGAGCCGTCCAACCCCGACGAGAACTTCCTCGCCGCCATCGCCGGCAAGGAACCGGTCCTATCGCCCGCCGAGTGCGGCCTGCGCGTGATGCAGTTGTCGGAAGCTGCCTGGAAGTCGGCCGAACGCGGCGAGGCCGTCGCCGTATCGACGCTCTAAGTTACCAAGCGCGCCTGCCTTCGTCCTAAGACGTGTTGTCCTCTGTACTGGAAAGGCGCGCTGGTCTGCCTCGCTTCCATCCCCACCTCATCCGCCTCTGGGGCATCGCCTTGCTCCTGGTCATCCTCCTGCCGGGCGGGAGTGCCCGCGCCGCTCCGGCGGGAGGGGCGTACGCCGGGTGGGTGATGGACGCCTACCCCAACATGAGCAGCCAGGACTTCGTCACCGCCTTGACCCAGATGAAGCGGGCCGGGGCGAACTTCGTCTGGCTG
The DNA here is from genome assembly GCA_025980355.1 of Chloroflexota bacterium. Classification (GTDB taxonomy): domain Bacteria; phylum Chloroflexota; class UBA4733; order UBA4733; family UBA4733; genus UBA4733. The sequence continues at coordinate 1,892 of JAICXR010000469.1, forward strand.
GGCCATAACAACCCGGTCGGCGTCGACCCCAACGCCCGGGAGGTGGCGCTCTCCTACGCGGTGTACGCCGCGGCGACCAACCCGGCGGACCCCCAATATGCGGCCGCCCAGAGCATCATCGCCGCCCAACGCCGGGCCCTGGACGCCGCGCGCAGCGTCGGCATGCAACTGGTCCTGCCCATCGACTACCAGACGCAGATGGGCCCCGTCTGGGATGCCGCCCACCCGGACAGCCTCCGGCGCGGCCCTGACGGCGCCATCCTGAACTACGGCGGCGAAAGCGCCTCCCCCTACGACGGCCAGTTCCGCGCCGACACCGTCCGCTACGACCGGTGGATCGAGCAGCAGTTCGTCACCCCCTACCGCGACGTCGTCCTGATGGTCATGATGACCAACGAACCGACCGGCGTGGATTACTCGCCGCCGGCCGACGCCGCCTTCTACGGTCGCTACGGCTACCACTTCGCCGATGTCGGCAAGGACCCCGTCCGCCAAACCGAGCTCGGCGCGTTCCAGTCCCACGTGATGGACGACTACGCCATCTGGGCGGCGCAGCAATGGGAGGCGATCGACCCGGGCCTCACCGTGACGCTCACCTTCGACGGCTCGCCCGCCCGCAATAACCAGCAGGCGCCGGCCCTGGAAGACCTCTTCCGCGACACCCCGCCCAACTTTGAGCCGGCCTGGGATGCCCAGATCGAGAACGGTCCGCCCAGCACGGCCCTCAACGATTCCGACGTCGCCGCCTTGACCACGCTGGTCGGCACGCTGGCCCACTTCTCGGCGAAGTACCACCGGCCCTACTGGCTGTGGTCCAGCGGCAATAGCTGGGGGCTGGGCCAGGCGAGCAGCGACCCGAGCAACATCGCCGACGCCCTCGCCAACCTGCACATGCTGGCCGACGTCTCGCGCCAGGGCGGCGGGCTGCTGCGGGGGATTGCCCTCTGGGCC
>JAICXR010000431.1 GCA_025980355.1 Chloroflexota bacterium
AGGAGAGAGGGCCGCCCCCCTACGTCCGCGCGAAGGCGAACTGCGACTGCTGCGCCCGCTTCGCCAGGTGCTTGCGGACCACGCGCACCAGGTCGGCCGGGTCGAACGGCTTGGTGATGTACTCCGTCGAGCCGGCCAGCTTGCCCCGTACGCGATCGAAGAGGCCGTCCTTGCCGCTCAGCATCACAATCGGCAGCTTCTTGTAGTCCTTGTTGCGACGGATGATCTGGCAGATCTGGTAGCCGTCCATCCGCGGCAGCATGATGTCGAGCAGTACGAGATCCGGCTTCTCGTCGGCCACCATCGCCAGCGCCGAGAGGCCGTCGGCCGCGCCCAGGACGCGGATCTGCTCGCGCTTGAGCGTCAGCTCCACCACCTTGCGGATGGTCGGGCTGTCGTCCACCACGAGGACTGTCGATTCACTCATCCGTCGTTTCCTCTCAGGCAATCAGGTGAAAATACTTTTGGCGCAAGGCGGCGAGCCCCGTACTCGGGGCGAGCGTGGCGGGCGGTTTGACGAGGTGGATGGCCGCTTCGATCTCCAGGAAGAGCGAGCCGAGCATACTGCGAATCCGTTCCGCGGCGATCCGCCCGCTGACGCGATCCTCTACCAGGCAGACGGCGAGCTCCAGGAGGAAGCTATACAGGCCGTCGAGCGCCTCCAGGTAGAAGGCGTCCCGCATTTGACCGCTGAGCGCCGCGTGGGCGTCCACCAGGTCGCCACATTCCAGTCCGGCGTGGCTGAGCGAGACCAGGTCCAGGGCGCGGTACTGTCCCTGCAGCCCTTCCAGGGTCTGGGAAACGGGCACGTGCGTCCCGTCCTGGCGGCCGTTCGGGCTGCGCACCAGCGCCAGGAGCGCGTTGATCGCGTCGATGGTGACGGCCACGAGCCCTTGCACCTGCTTGTCACGGCTGCGCAAGCCGGCAATCGCCGCAGTCCGCACCTGCAGCTCCACGGCCCGACGATTGAGCGCCGACTCAGCCTCGGTGTCGAACCGTGAGCCCTCCGTCTCGTCATTGCGCCGAATGAATTCGCGCTCGTAGAGGTCCTGCGCGGCTTTCAACACGTCAAGGTCGCCAACGTGCAGGCGGCGAGCGATGTCGGCCAGGCACATCCGCCCGTTGCAGACGGGCAAGAGGCGCCGTTGGAGCTCGCTGAGCGGCGTGGCGGCGGTGATGTTCGGCGGCGAGGCGGCCCAGACGAAGCAGTCGCCCGGCGACGGCAGGCTACCGGCGGCGTGCTGCCATTCGTCAAGGAGGCGCACGGCTTCGATGAGCAGCGTGTCGACCTCATAGGCAACGTCCGGCGGCGGCGCCGGCTCCTGCGGCTGAAACGCAGCCCGCCCGCCCGGCCAGTCCAGGACGTCCACCAGGGTGCGCTGTAGGTCCGCCAGGCGGGCCTGACGGCGCACCTCCGGCGACGCCTGGGCCAGTTCATCGTCCTGCAGGGCGGGGAGCAGGTCGCCTTGCACGAGGCGTCCCTGGAAGAAGTCCAACGTGGCCCGGCCGCGCTCGCCGGCGAGGAGCAACTGACCGCTGCGGGCCCGTAGGCCGACGATCTGGAGTAATTCGGCAATGCCCAGTTGCTCGTCAGCCCCGAAAGGAACTTCCTGAGCCGCCATCGGAACCCTCACTTAGCCGACGTGTTACAAACTTAACATCCGCGGCACCATCGCGTTCGTCGCCGCCCCGTCATACTACGTCCATTGACCGGTGTCCGCTATCCCCCAGCTGCGCTACGACAGTACTAGGACTATTAGCGGGGCATCCGACAGCTCGGGCAACGCTGACCCTGGCGGACGCATCAATGCGCCGTCAGTCCGCCTGCCAGGGTGGCATGCCGGTCTGCACGGCGGCGGCGCGCTCGAGCGCCGGATCGAACGGCACCCGCGATTGCTCAACCAGCCAGCCGTCCGGGCGGGCGTGGAGGACGGTGAAGGCGGCCAGCGGGCGCTGGTCCTCCGGGATGCTGACGCTGGCCACGTTGATGAGCAGGGCGAACGGCATCGGGCGCACGAAGCTGCGATGGTAGTGGCCGAAGGCGATGACGTCGGCGCCCGTGCCCGCATAGGCGGCCTGCACTTCCGACGCTAGATTGAGGATGCCGCCCGCCCGATCGTGCATGCTGCGCGGGCTGGAGTGCACCACGAGCAGCGTCCCCGCCGGCGTCTGTCCCTGATAGCGGTCCGGTAACGCCGCCAGTTGCGCCAGCACATCCGGCCCGAGGCGCTCGCGCGTCCAGCGGCGCTGGGCGTCGTAGGCGCGCGCGTACCGGCGCAGCGCCTCCAGGTTCGGCGCCTCATCGCTCAGCAGCGCGTCGTCTTCGTTACCCCGAACGAGGGTCCAGCCCGCCGCTCGGAGAAAGCGCCAGACTTCGATCGGTCGCGGACCGCCCAGCAGATGGTCGCCGGCGACGATGATCTGGTCGAGCGGCCCTTCCTGCTTCAGGGCCGCGGCCACCGCTTGCAAAGCGGTCAGGTTGCCATGCACGTCGGAAAGGAGACCGATCCGCACCAGGGTCAACCTTTCTCCGCGCCCCGACCGCCGTGCCGGATAATCGACGGCTACAGCAAGGTACCGCCGCGCCGTCGCCCGCCGCAAGCGGCAGACGCTCCACCATAGCCAGGCGTGGTCAGGCGCCACAGGGCCCGGCCGAACTCGCTATACTCACTTTCGCACGAAAGGTAGAACAAGATATGTACAAGAGCTTGAATACCGGCGCGATCGGCGTCAAGAGCGACCTGGCCGGAGCACTGGCCCTGGCCAAACAGTATGGCTTCCAGGCGATCGACCTGCCGATGGGCGAGATGTTGCGGATCGCCGATGCCCAAGGGGTGACGGCGGTTGCCAAGCTGTTCAGCGACGCCGGCGTGGGCTACGGCCCCTGGGGCCTGCCGACCGACTGGCGGTCGGACGAGGAGAAACTCCGCCAGGGGTTGGCGGAGTTGCCGCGCTACGCCGCTCTGGGCCAGCAATTGGGCGCGACGCGGGTCAATACCTGGGTCACGCCCGGCAGCAACGAGCGGGCGCGCCAGGAACACTACGATTTCCTGCTGGCGCGCTTCCGGCCCATCGCCGAGGTGCTGGCCCGCTATGGTTGCCGGCTCGGCCTGGAATTCATCGGACCCAAGACGTCGCGCACCCGGTTGCAGCACGAATTCATCTACACCGCCGGCGACATGCTGG
>JAICXR010000177.1 GCA_025980355.1 Chloroflexota bacterium
CGCGCCAGAAGTGCCGGCGGAACTCGCTCCAGTGGGTCAGGATTTCGTTCGCACGGGGGCTGCCGGTGGCGTCGTAATGCTCCTGGATCAACTCCCGGAGGATTTCGGCGTCGTCGTCGTCGCGGTCGCGTTCCACGCCGACCAACTCTTTGTTGACCTTGCCCTCGAACTCGCCGGTGGGATCCAGGACGTAGGCGATGCCGGCCGACATGCCGGCGGCGAAGTTGCGACCGACGGGACCGAGCACGGCCACGATGCCGCCGGTCATGTATTCGCAGCCGTGGTCGCCGATGCCTTCGACCACGGCGCGGGCGCCGCTGTTGCGGACGGCAAAGCGCTCCCCCGCCCGCCCGGCGAGGAATAGCGCCCCGCCGGTGGCGCCGTAGAGGACGGTGTTGCCGGCGATGACGTTCTCGTGCCACGCGAACCGGGCGTTGTCGGAGGGGCGGACGATGATCTCACCGCCCGACATGCACTTGCCGACATAATCATTCGCTTGCCCGATCAGTCGCCAGCGCATGCCGTGGGTGGCAAACGCGCCGAAACTCTGCCCGGCCGAGCCGATAAAGGTGCAGTCGATCGTGCCGTCGGGCAACCCCTTCAGGCCGTTGCGCAGGGCGATCAGCCCGGCGATCCTGGCCCCGACGGCGCGGTTGCTGTTGCGGATGCGGTAGGTCTGGGTGACCCGACCCTCGCCGTCCAGCGCCGCCTCGATGTCGTGGATGATGCGGTCGTCCAGCGGCGTATCCTCGCGGTCGTTGCGCTCCTGGACGTGCAGGCGGGGCCGCGTGCCCGCCGGGTCGATCGGCGTCAGCAGCCGGCTGAAATCGATCGAGGCCGCGCGCGACTCGGCCGGGAGCGCCTTCTGGGTCAAGAGGTCGGAACGACCGATCACGTCGTCCAGGCTGGTATAGCCGAGCGAGGCCAGGATCTCGCGCACCTCTTCCGCCACGAAGGTGAAGTAATTGATGACGTGCTCCGGTTTGCCGGCGAACTTCGCGCGCAAGTCCTCCCGCTGCGTGGCAATGCCGGTGGGGCAAGTGTTGAGGTGACACTGGCGGGCCATGTCGCAGCCGATCGTGACGACCGACAACGTGCCGAAGGCGTATTCCTCCGCCCCCAGCATAGCGGCCAGCACGATGTCACGCCCCGTGCGCAGGCCCCCGTCGGTGCGCAACCTGACGCGCCCGCGCAGGTCGTTCAGCACCAGCACCTGCTGCGTCTCGGCAAGGCCGATTTCCCAGGGCGAGCCGGCGTTCTTGATCGACGACAACGGCGAGGCGCCGGTGCCGCCGACGTGGCCGGAGATGAGGATGTAGTCGGCATAGGCCTTGGCGACGCCGGCGGCGATGGTGCCGACACCCGCCTCGGAGACGAGCTTGACGCCGACCTTGGCGCGCGGATTGACCTGCTTCAGGTCGTAGATCAACTGCGCCAGGTCTTCGATGCTGTAGATGTCGTGGTGCGGCGGCGGGGAGATCAGGGGGATGCCGGGCACGGCGTGGCGCAGCCGGGCGATCATGGCCGTCACCTTGTGGCTCGGCAACTGGCCGCCCTCGCCGGGCTTCGACCCCTGCGCCATCTTGATCTCGATCTCGCGCGCCCGCGCCAGGTACTCCGCGGTCACGCCGAAGCGCGCGGAAGCGATCTGCTTAATGGCGCTATGCTTGGCCGGGCCGCCGTCGTCACTGTGATACCAGGCCGGGTCTTCGCCGCCTTCGCCGCTGTTGCTGCGGCCGCCGATCATCGCCATGGCCCGCGAGAGGGTGGTATAGGCCTCCGGGCTCAGCGACCCCAGCGACATCGCCGTGGTGATGAAGCGGGCCCGAATCGACTCCATCGACTCGACGCCGGCGACCGGGATGGCGGGACGATCGGCGGCAAAGGTGAGCAGATCGCGCAACGACGTGGGCGGCAGCGCGTCGAAGATGGCGCGCGCCTCCCGATAGGCGGCCGGGTCGTTATCCTGTGCCGCCTTCTGGATCGCCCGGACGGCAGCCGGGTTGTAGGCGTGGCTCTCGCCTTCGCGCCGGAAACGCACAAAGCCGGCGTCGGGCAGGATCTTGAGCGGCGCCGCGGAGAACGCTTCCCGGTGCCGGGCCAGCACGTCCCGTTGGATGACATCTAGATCGACGCCATCCACCAACGAGGCGGTGCCCGTGAAATGGCGATCGACCAGCCGCCGGGCCAGGCCGAGGGTCTCGAAGATCTGGGCGCCCCGGTAGCTGCTGATGGTGGAGATCCCCATCTTGGAGATCACTTTCAGCAGCCCGGCCTCCACGGCCTTGCAGTAGTTGCGTTCGGCCTGGTCGGCACTGACCTCTTCGAATTTTCGCGTGCCGCCCAGCGAGCGGGCGTAGGCGAGCGCCAAGTAGGGATGGACCGCCCCCGCGCCATAGCCGATCAGGACGGCGAAATGATGGATGTCCCACGCTTCCCCCGTCTCCACGATCAGCGCCGCCTGCATCCGCACGCCGGCGCGGATCAGGTGGTGGTGGACGGCGCCGACGGCGAGCGCCATGGGGATCGGCGCCCGCGTGGGATCGACCTCACGGTCGCTGAGGATCAGCAGGTGGACGCCCTCGCGCACCGCCGCCTCCGCCGCCTGGCAGAGCGCCTCGACGCCGCGTTCCAGTCCGTCGTCGGCGGTGGCGTCGAAGAGGGTGGGGACAGTGGCGGAACGGAAGGCTGGGTCGGTCAGCGTCCGGAGCTCCGCGAGTTCGGCGCCGGAGAGAAGCGGGGAAGGGACATGCACCAGGTGGGCGTGCGCTTCGGTCTCCTCCAACAGGCTCAAACGGGGACCGAGCAGGGTGTCCAGCGACATGACGGACTGCTCGCGCAGCGGGTCGATCGGCGGGTTCGTGACCTGGGCGAAGCGCTGGCGGAAATATTGGTAAAACGTCCGTTCCGTCGTGTTGAGCGGCATGATCGGCGTATCGTCGCCCATGGAGAACGTCGCCTCTTTGCCTTCCGAGGACATGGGCGGGAAGACGTAGAGCACGTCCTCGCGGGCGAAGCCGAAGAGCCGTTCCAGTTTGATGTCCGGTGCCGCCGCGTAGGCCTCCGCTTCCACATCCGGGACCATCGCCGGCTTCTTCGACGCCTTCAGGCGGACCTGCTGTGCCTCCATCCACTCCGCATAGGGCTGGCGGTTGGAGATTTCCCGCTTCAACTGCTGGTTCTTCAGGATTTCCCCGCGTCGGGTGTCGACGGCGATCATCTGCCCGGGCCCGAGGCGTCCCTTCTCCGCCACGTGGTAATCGTCAAGCTCCGGCCGTTCCAGCATGCCGACTTCGGAGCCGGCCACGACGAGGCCGTCGCGGGTGACGATGTAGCGGGAGGGCCGCAGGCCGTTGCGATCCAGCGCCGAGCCGACGATCGTCCCGTCGCTGAAGGCCAGGGCGGCCGGGCCGTCCCACGGCTCGGTCAGGCAGGAGTGGTAGGCGTAGAAGGCGCGCCGCTGCCGGTCGATGTCGGGCGTGTGCTCCCAGGCGTGAGGCATCAGCATCATGAGCGAATGGCGGATGTCGCGGCCCGACAGCGTCAGCAGCTCCAGGGTGTTGTCGAGGTCCGACGAGTCGCTGCCGCCCGGTCGCGTCACCGGGAATAGCTCCGGCAATCGATCGCCCCACACCGCGGACCGCAGCTCCGGTTCGCGCGCCCGCATCCAGTTGACATTGCCCTGGCGAGTGTTGATTTCACCGTTATGGGCCAGCATCCGAAATGGTTGGGCCAGTTGCCAGGAGGGGAAGGTGTTGGTGCTGTAGCGCTGGTGGAACACCGCCAGGCAGACTTCGTAGTCGGCGTCTCGTAGGTCACGGTAGAACCCGCGCAGTTGCGGGGCGACAAAGAGGCCCTTGTAGACGATGGTCCGGGAGGAGAGCGAAGCGATATAGAGGTTGCTGAGGCCGGCGGCGGTCGCCTCGCGCTCGATGCGCCGGCGTACCAGGTACAAGGTGCGCTCAAAGGCGTCGCCGCGCATACCCGGTCGGCGGCCGATCAAGACGTGCTGAATGTCGGGCCGTGTGGCGAGGCCCTTGTCGCCCAGCACTTCCGGGCGGACGGGCACGGCGCGCCAGCCAAAAATCGTCAGGCCCTCGGCGAGCAGCAACCGCTCGATCAGGGCGCGGCCCTGCGCATTGGCGGCGGGATCGGCGCGCGGCAGGAAGATGACACCCACCGCCAGATCGTCAGGGTCGTCCAGGCGGTGGCCCAGCTTCCCGATTTCTCGCCGGAACAGCCCGTAGGGCAACGGGGTGAGGACGCCGGCGCCGTCGCCCGTGCGGGCATCGGCGTCTACCGCCCCGCGATGGACCAGATTGATGAGCGATTCCAGGGCGAAGGCCAGAACGTCGTGGCTGGGGGAGCCGGAGATGCGCGCGACGAATCCCGTGCCGCAAGCGTCGTGCTCGAAGGACGGATCATACAGGCCCTGTGCGCCCGGCTGCGCATCGGTGATTGCTGGAACGCTGGAACGATCCATAGACATCCTACTCACCCCCGCTCAGCGATGGACGGCGCGCCGACCCCTCCCAACGGCTGGTGCAGCGATGCCAAAGACCCGCCCGCAGGACATTAAAAAATGATCCACGGCGGTCACCGGCTGGACTCCGGCGGTACCGTGGACAACACTGTCCGCTACCGAACGCGTCCCCGGATTGCCCGACGACGCCTACATTGCACCATGCCAGCAGGCCATCCTGGCCCTCGGCGTGCCAGTATGGTACCACGTACAATAACTCCGGGCAACGGCAGGTGACCTCGGCGCCGATCGCCGTCTGGCCCGGTTCGCGCAGCCAGCGGTCGCCGATGTCTCCCTGGCACGGTCGGGCGGTCGTCCTCATCTCGCCGTTCGCTATACTCCGATGAGTGGACGTAACGTCAACGGCGATCCGGCGCGGACCATGACGAACGCCGAACACCGGGGGTCGCAGGACGTCCTTCCGGTGTGGCGTTGAACGACCCGGATGCAGACGAAGGGTGAGCAGTGGCTACCGTCATCGCGGTTGCCAACCAGAAGGGTGGCGTCGGCAAGACGACCACTACCCTGAACCTCGGCTTCACTCTGGCCCACGTCGGGAAACGTGTACTCCTGGTCGATATGGACCCCCAGGGCAACCTGACGGCCGGCGCCGGGGCGGCGGGAAAGTGCCCGTCGACGGTGGCCGATGCGCTGCTGGATCGCTCCAAGCCTTTGCCGGTGGCCGCCGTCGACGGCGCGTTCGCCGGGCGCCTGGCGGTTGTCCCCGCCTCGCTGGCGCTCGCCACCGCGGAAGCAGCCCTGCTCAACCGCTTGGGGCGGGAGTTCCGATTGCGCGACCAGTTGCAAACCGTCGAGCAGGACTATGACTATGTGTTGATCGACACGCCGCCTTCCCTCGGCGTGTTGACGATCAACGCCCTGGTCGCGGCCAAATACGTGCTCATCCCGACCGAAGCTCGTTTCTTCTCTCTGGAGGGTCTGCGCATGCTGCAAGAGAGCGTGGAGGAGGTGAAATACCTCAATCCGCGCCTGCAGGTATTGGGCATCATCGTCAGCAAGTACGACCGCCGGCTTAAGGAGGAACGGACCGTGAGCAATTACTTGCGCCGGACGTGGGGGGAGTTGGTGATGAAGACGGAGGTGGGCACAAACAGTAAGATACTGGAAGCAGCTTCCGGCGGAATGTCCATATTCGAGATCGACGGAGGAGAACGCGCCGTGGAAACCTACGAATCGCTTACCGGAGAGGTGCTTGCTCGTGGCTAAACGTGGCGGCTTCGACCCGACCCGGCTGGCCCAGGCATCCCGGCCGGCGGCGGTGGTGCAGCAGATCCTGGAATCGCAGGCAACGGAGGCGAACGGCTTCACCGAGATCCGCGCCATCGGCGTCGGCGGCGCCGGCGGCAACGCGATCAACCGGCTGATCGACGCCAATGTGCAGGGCCTCTCCTTCGCCGTGGTGAACACCGACGCGCAGGCGCTGGCGAGCTCGAGCGCCCAGACGCGCCTACGCATCGGCGCGCGCCTCACGGGCGGCCTCGGCTCCGGCGGCGACCCCGTTCGCGGTCAGGACGCCGCTCTGGAGAGCGAACGCGAGATTCGTACGTTGGTGGAAAAGTGCGACATGGTGTTCGTGACCGCCGGCATGGGCGGCGGCACCGGCACCGGCGCATCGCCCCTGGTGGCGCGCTGGGCGCGCGAGGCGGGCGCGCTCACCGTCGGCGTGGTCACGCGGCCTTTCAGTTTCGAAGGCGCCCGCCGCCGCACCATGGCCGCCACCGGGGTCGCGGAGATGCTCGGTAGCGTCGACGCCCTCCTTGTCGTGCCGAACGACCGCCTGCTCGAGCTTTCGACCCGCAGGACGCAATTGACGGAGGCGTTCAAGCTTGCCGACGATGTGATGCTGCAGGGCATCCGCGGCATCTCCGATCTCATCACCACCACCGGCCTGGTCAACGTGGATTTCGCCGACGTCAAGGCGGTGCTGGCGGGCGGCGGCCTTGCCCACATGGCGATGGGCACCGGCTACGGCCGCACCAAGGGCGAAGACGCCGCCCGGCGCGCCATCGCCAGCCCTCTGCTGGAGACGCCGCTGCGCGGCGCCCGCGCCTTGCTCCTCAACTGTGTCGGCGGCCCGGACATGGCCCTCTTCGACGTCAACCAGGCCGCGGAGCTGATCGCCAGCGAGGCCGATCCCGAAGCGGAGATCATCTTCGGCGCCTTCGTCCACCCGAAGCTGGCGGACGAACTCCAGATCACGGTCATCGCGGCGGGGCTGCCGGCGCAGGCGTAGCCGAAGGTAGGGTTGGCGCTGACGGCGTGTTCTTCCCACGAATACCCACGCCGCGGGGCCACTGCCGCTAAAGCAGCAGGCTACGATTACCAAGCACGCTGAAGCGCGCTACGATGAGCGCCTATCCTGGATCATCGCACCACTCAGTTGCCCAGCAGCGTGCTCAGCCTGCTTGTGCAGGCTGGGTGCTGTTTGCCCGCTGCTGCAGTGGCGGGCTAACAGCCGAAGGGAGACCGTGCAA
>JAICXR010000130.1 GCA_025980355.1 Chloroflexota bacterium
GCCAACGACGAATAGTAAGCGCTTCATACGAATCGACTCCTTCAGATCTCTGCTCGGGGCCCGCACGGAGCGGACCCGCACTCGGCGTCCGGGGTTGCCTCGGCTACGTCCGAACTGGCATCTGGCCTCCCTCCTCGTTCCACTCTCGGAGCAGCGCCGTCCGAGCGCGCTACGTTGCGCCCAGCACCCGTCCTCAGCGGCCGGCAGGTGACGACGCCGCGGCCGCAGCCTGCCGCAACCGTAGCGCAGCGCATGGCCGGGCGTGGATGGGCAGTCCGTGCGACTTGAGCAGGCGCAAGAGGGGCGCCCCCCGCAGGCACGGGCAGTTCGCCCGGGCCAGGTCGGGGATCGGTTGCTCCGCGACGCAGAAGCGGTCGAAAGGGCAAAGTGCCCAATTCGCCGGCAGGTCGCCTTCACCGCGCCGAAGAGCCATGTGGCGTGCAAGTTGTTCGATCAGGTCGCCGCGAACCCCGTCCGGCAGCGGTACTGGGGTTGCTTCCAGCCTTCCCAGCAACGTATCCATGTCACGATCAGGCGAGTCAGGCCGATCCATAGCGATGCTCCTTCCTCACGTCCACGTCTAGGCGCCGGAAGGCAGCCCGAAAGGCGGCGCGGGCACGCGCGAGCAGCGATTCGGCGGCCTCTTCCGACAGGCCGAGGTGATCGGCGAGCTGGCGTCCACTCAGATGGTCGATGTATTTCAGCGTGAGTACCTGCTGATAATGTGCCGGCAGGCCGTGCAACGTCGTCAGAACGCGCTGCCGCAACTCGTCCCGTTCCAGCCGCTCGGTTGGCTCGGTGGCGAACTCCGGCAACCGTTCCAGCGCCAGGCGCGCCCGTTCCAGCCGCTGTCGACGCCGGTAATGGTCGACCACCTTATGGCGGGCGATGCCGCAGAGCCAGGTCAACATGGCCGCCCGACCGTCATATCTTTCCAGGGCCTCGAACGCCGCCAGGAAGGTCTCCTGCGCAATGTCCTCGGCGGCCGGCCGGTCGCCCCCCACGCGATAGTAAATGAAGCCGTACACCGCATCGAGATATGTTGCGCAGAAGGTGGCCAGCGCCGCCGCCTCTCCCCGACGCAGCGCCCGCGCCAGCCCGTGCTCGTCGGGGTTCGGCATCTGCGCCCTCCACGGTCCTGCGACTGCTCTCGCTAGGGTATTAGTCGTCACGCGCGCCGACTTCCGTCGCCCGATCCGCGCAACGTGACGCCGGAGCTGGGAAAGGCTGGATTCGATGACCCGGCGTGCTCATCGTAGCGTCCCGAGGTAGGCGACAACATCGTCCACCTGTTCCGCGCTCAAGCCCAGGTCCGGCATCAACGTCCCCGGCTTGATCGCCTGCGGGTTGGCAACCCAGCGGCGCAAGAACGCCGGATCATTCGGCAAGCCGTCGTAGGGCTGGGCGGCGATGTGCGTGAGATTCGGCCCTTGGCTGCCGGTAGACACACCCTGGATCGTATGACAGAGTGAACAGCCGACCGAGGTGAAGATCGCCTTGCCGCGCGCCACGGCGGCGGGATCAGGCACGGGTAGCATCGTCGGGACGGTTGTTGCCGTGGCCAATGGTGGTCTCGTGGCCGTCGGAGCGAGGGGCGCCGGACGCGGCGGCAGCGCCGTCGGAGTGGCAGGGGGCACTGTAGCCGTGGCAGGGGGCGACGAAGCGGTAGTTGGCACTATCGTCGCTTGGACGACGGCCGTCGAAGGAACGGAGGATGCGGATGCACCAGCGCTGGCTGCCGTTGGGGGAGGACTGCCGCATCCCGCCAGCGTGACGCCAATCGCCACGGTGAGTACCAAATCCCATGCCCGGACGCGCGGCCCGCGCCGCCATCTTGCTCCCATGGCATCCCCTATGTCGCCGCTTTACCCGCGCAGGGCCCGGAGATGTCCCCGACCAGCGTCCGCGCGCCAACCGTGTGCCCTCCGTCTAGTTTGTCGCGCCACCCCAGGATTTCCGTCGAAACGGGAGGCAGCGCCGTGACGGACCGAGCGCCGGTCACGCTCGCCGTAACCCGCCCCGTATTTCCTGATGATGGTGAACAAGCGTGGCTGATATTGTCGCCGCCCCAGGCTTGGCGCTCGGTGCTGTGGCACACTTTCGCTGGCGGTGTCCCCTCTGCGCCGGTCCCGTCAACGTCTCCGCGTCTGCAGGCCAGTGCGAAGAAGTGCCGGAGCATACGTTTCGGCAGGTTGGGGGCATCTGGTGTTTCTTGCCCGAGGCCCGGCGACGGACATATGCCGAATTTGAGCGGCAGTACGAAACGGTGCGCGCCGCCGAAGGCTGGGGCAAGCCGGACCGGCAGTATTACGTTGCTCTGCCCGAGGTGGCGGCGGGCGATCCGCAAACGGCCATCTGGCGGCAGCGGGCCGGGAGCTTCCAGGCCCTGATCGAGCAGGTGTTACAACCGCTGGAACGTGAACGTCGCCGCCCATTGACCATCCTCGACCTCGGTGCCGGCAACTGCTGGCTCGCCCATCGCCTGGCCGGCCGGGGACATCGCGTGGCGGCGGTGGACGTCCGGACCGGCGACCTGGACGGCCTGGGAGCGCATGCCTGGTACGGCAATGCTGATGGATCGGGCCAAGCCGCCTTCATCCCGGTGCAAGCGGAGTTCGACCGCCTGCCGTTCGCCGGTGATCAGGCGGACCTGGTGATTTTCAATGCCTCGTTGCACTACGCGGTCGACTACACCATCACACTCCAGGAAACGCTGCGGGTACTGCGGAAGGCCGGCCGTGTCGTCGTCATGGACTCGCCGCTCTATCGCCAGCAAGGCGCGGGAGCCGCCATGGTCCGCGAACGCGAAGCCCGCCACGAACGGGCCTACGGCTTCCGATCCGACCTGATATCCAGCGAGCATTTCCTCACCGAGCGCCGCTTGCGGACGTTGGCGGCGGCCCTTGGCCTCCGCTGTCAGTCCATCACCCCCCTGCCTTCCTGGCGATACGCGGTGCGGGACTGGAAAGCTCGCTTACGGGGCGGGCGAGAACCAGCCAGGTTCCCGCTCATCGTCGGCGAGCGAATGCCGAACCCCCACTCATCGCGGGCCGGGACGGATCCTTGCGCGCAGCCGGGTCTCACCTACCGGCGCACCGAGATGGGCGACCCGTAGTGGTCGAAAGGTTGCCTATGGTCCCCCCAGCCGAGATCGCCCGGCGCCGGCTCAGCCGGCTGACGCACCACATCTCCACGCTGCCGATCGTCGTGCTGATGCCGCACAGCCGCTGTAATTGCCGCTGCGTCATGTGCGACATCTGGAAGGCCAACCGCGCCGGCCAGGAACTATCGGTCGAGGATCTCGCCCCGCACGTGGAGGCGCTGCAGCGCCTCCACGTGCGCCGAGTCGTCCTTTCCGGCGGCGAGGCGCTGATGCACCCGAACCTCTGGGCGCTCTGTGCCCTGTTGAAGGATCTCGGCGTGCAGATCACCCTGCTCTCGACCGGCCTGCTCCTGCAGCGGCACGCGCCGGGGGTTGTGCGCTGGTGCGACGACGTCACCGTCTCCCTGGACGGCAGTCGCGACGTCCACGACAGCATCCGCAACATCCCCCGCGCCTACGACCGGCTCGCCGCCGGCGTCGCGGCGCTCAAGGCCCTCCGTCCGTCCATGCGGATCACGGCGCGCTGCGTCCTGCAGCGCCGCAACTACCTGGACCTGCCGAACATCGTCGCCGCGGCGCACGCCCTGGGACTTGACCAGATCTCCTTCCTGAGCGCCGACCTCTCCTCCACCGCCTTCAACCGGCCGACGGGTTGGGGGGAGGAGCGCGTGGCCGACGTCGCGCTGGATGCCGACGAGGTGGCGGCGTTCAGGGGCATCGTGGAGACCACCATCCAGAGCGCCCGGGCCGATTTCGCGTCCGGCTTCATCGCCGAGGATCCCGACAAGCTGCGCCGGCTGCCCCGCTACTACGCGGCCGTGAACGACGACGGCGACTTCCCTCCGGTCGTCTGCAACGCGCCCTGGGTTTCGACGGTCGTGGAGGCGGACGGCAGCGTGCGCCCCTGCTTTTTCCACCGCACGCTTGGCAACATCCGCGAGCGGCCGCTTGACCAGATCCTCAATGCGCCCGACGCCGTCGCCTTTCGGCGCCGGCTGGACGTGCGGCAGGACCCGATCTGCCGCCGCTGCGTCTGCACGTTGCAGCTCGGGTCGCGAACGCCGGTCTGACCGGGCGGGACGTTGGCGCCGCCTCCGAAAGGTGTGTGCTCAACGAGGGTCGCTGCTTCGTTCCGGGCCTTGCCGGGCCGCAGCATCGAACGGCGCGTCTCCATCGGTTTCCTGATGGCGCGCCAACAAGGCGAGAAGCAGCGCCGCCCCCGCAACACCGGCCCCCAGCCGGGCCGCCACCGCGCCCGCCGGGCCAACGATCGGGATGAGCCAGACGCCGATGAGCGCCAGCGCGATAACGCGCAGTGCGTCGGCGACGGCCAGGACTTCGGGGCGGTCGTAATGATAGGGCAGGAGGAGGAGGGGGGTGACCACGAGGTCGAAGATGACCACGCCGAGCAGGAGTCGGAACAACTGAGCGGCCGGCGTGTAGGTCGGGCCATAGAACAACGTGATGACTGGTCCCGAGAGGGGAAACAACGGGAGCAACGCTATCCCGATCAGGCCGCTACGGACGAGGCTTCGCCGAAGATAGTGACGGAGCGCTCGGCGTCCCCGAAGCCCGGCGGCCGAAGGGAGCAGGACCGTGAAGAGGCTGTGATTCACGACGTTCACTTTCGACGCCAGGTTCAACGCAAGGGCGTAGGCGCCGACCGCGGTCGGGGCGCTCCAATGGCTCACCAGGAAGAGGTCGAGTTGGGCGGCGAGCATCGCCAGCACGTTCGACCCCCAGAGCCACCGGCCGAAACGCAGCAGCTGGCGTGCCTCCACGCGAAACGCTCGGACGCTCGGGAAGCTAAGCGTGATCCCCTCCGGCAGGAGGCGTACGCCGACGGCGAAGGCGGCGAGCGCCGTGCCACTGCCCAGGATGACGAGCGCCGTGATGATGGTGAGCCGACCGAGGAGATGAAGCGCCACCGCCAGGGCCATGCTCAACGCCGCGTTGGTGAGCATCACGACGGCAAAGCGTCTAAAATGGCCCGTTGCCTGCAAGAGCGCACTGATCGTGCTGCTCAAGGCCGTCGCGGCGACACCGAGAAAGGTCAGCGGCAACAGGAGACGGAATCCGCTCGGCAGGGGCATGGCGGTACCCACGAAGGCGATCACCAGGCAGGCCGTGAGCACCACCGGCGCGAGGATGCCCAGGCGCAGCCAGAAGAAGACCTGGCCGCGTTGGCAGGCGCCGGACACGTCGGCCGGCCAGCGGCTGGCGATACGCTTGACGGCGGTATCGGTCAGGCCGACGTCCGCGACGACGCCCCCGATGGCGGCCACCGCCCCCAGGACAGCGAACACACCGTAGGTCGCCGGCCCCAGGTCTCTCGCGATCAGGATGCTGGCGACCAATCCCAACGCGAGACGGGCGATATTCCCCGTGAGAACGACGGACCAGGCCCGTGTCGCCGGATCGAGGGCGTGCGTGAAGCGGCCGATGCGCGCGGCGATGTGACCTTTCTTCCAGGCAGCCGTGCCCTTATTCGCTCGCGGCACTTGCACCATCCTCGCCGCCGGCCGCGTCCTGAATGTCAGTATGCTGATGCGTCAATGGGTATGGAGCGTAGGATACACTGACCGAAATCGACAATCCAGGCCGGATATCAGGGCATGCCGGACCCAGGTGCGGCGGTTGTTCCCCCCGATTAGGCTATGGTGCGGTGATGACGCGGAAGCACCCTGTCGCTCCATGTTAGGGTACCCTAATACCTAGTCGATCTGCCGGTGTAGGGGGACACTCCATGGGGTTTTGGGCCACGGTACTGCTGGGCGCGATCGCCGGCTTCACCATCTATCTAGGGTTGCCGTTCGCCCGGCTCCGCTCTCCACGGCGCGGCGTGCAGGGCTTCCTCAACGCTATCGCCACCGGCATCCTCGTCTTCCTCCTGTGGGACGTGCTGAGCAAAGCAAACGAGCCGATCGTGGACGCGCTGGCGGGGGCCCAGAAGGGGCCGATCGGTCCCTTCGCCGCGCTCCTCGCCGTCCTGGTGACGGGGTTCGGCGTGGGGTTGGTCGGCCTCGTCTACCTGGAACGCGCGGTGATCCGACCGACGGCCGAGGGCCTGCGCGCCGGCACGGTCGGCCCGCGCAGCCTCTCGCTCATGATCGCCGTGGGCATCGGGGCCCACAACTTCTCCGAAGGGCTGGCGATCGGCCAGGCGGCGGTGACCGGCGCCATCTCCCTAGCCACCATCTTGATCATCGGCTTCGGCCTGCACAACATGACGGAGGGCTTCGGCATCGGCGCGCCCCTGGTCGCGGCGGGCATCTGCCCCTCGTGGCGCTACCTGGGCCTGGTCGGCCTCATCGGCGGCGGGCCGACCTTCCTGGGCACGGTGGTGGGGTATGGCTTCCGCTCCGACTACGTCTTCGTCGCTTGCTTGAGCATCGCCGCCGGCAGCATCCTGTACGTCATCGGCGAGTTGCTGGCCGCGGGACGTCGTCTGGGGGCGCGCGAACTGGCCGGCTGGGGACTGCTGGCCGGCTTCTTCGCGGGCTATGCCACCGACCTCCTCGTGACCTGGGGCGGCGCCTGACCCGGGCGGACGGTCGCCCACGAAGGTTCCATACCCACAAGAGACCGATACCGGCACGAGCACAACCAAGATAGAGCGCGCGCAACAACGGGATCGAATGTACTCAACATATGAAGTTCGATAAACCGGAGCAATCCGGCACTACATCCTGGCAAATATCCACTATCATGCGTGGAGTTGCCGTTAAGGGAGAACGTACCGTAGATGTGGAACGGCACCGTCGGAGGAGCGTTGATGGTGCAGGTCGAACACCATACCCGCCGCGGGCGCGGGGCCAGGCCCAAGACCTCCGCCTCCCGATCGTCTTCCGTCCAAGCCGGTCGGGTTCCCCGGCGGACGGCCGATGAGCGATTTCGCGTCGCGGTCCGGGGGCCGCTGCTCGGGTTGGCGACGAACCTCGTGCTGGTGGTCGTCAAGGTCTTTGCCGGGATCGCCTCCGGTTCGGCCGCGCTCCTCGCCGATGCCGGGCACTCGGCGACCGATCTGATCAATAATCTGCTGGTCCTGGGCTCGCTGCTCTACGCGCGTCGCCCCGCCGATGACTCTCATCCGTACGGCCACGACCGCGCCGAGGTCCTCGCGGCCGTGGTGTCCGCCCAATTGCTGGCGGCCGCGGCGTTTGTCTTGGGTTGGGGTTCCCTGCAGAAGCTGATCGCGGGGGCGCCGACGCCCGGCCTGCTGGCGCTCTGGGTCGCCATCGGCACGCTCGTGGTCAAGGCCGTGGTGACTCGGGTCGAGTCCGCCATCGCCCGGGACGTCGCCTCCAGAGCGGTCCAGGCCGACGCCCGGGACAACTTCGCCGACGTCCTGAGCTCATTCGCCGTGATCGTAGCGGTGGCGGGCGCCCGGCTGGGCCAGCCGCGCCTCGACGGCCTCGGCGGCCTCCTCATCGCCGGCTTGATCCTCTGGACCGCCATCCAGATCGCGCGCGGGGCGGGGCAGGAACTCTTGGAACAGAACCTCGACGCGGACGTGCTGGAACGGGTGCGCACGGCCGCCGCCCAGGTCCCCGAGGTGCGTGAAGTGACGGCCATCACCGGCCGCGTCCACGGCAGCGATGTCTTGATCGAGTTGGGCATCGCGGTGGACCAGCAGCATACCGTGGCCGAGGGCGCGGCGATTGCTGCGGCCGTTCGCCGTGCCGTTAGCAGCGCCCTGCCCGACGTGAGTAGCGTCCTCGTGGAGTTGAACGCCAACCACCTGCGCCGGCTCCAACGCCAACTGCAGTAAAGTTCGGTTAGCTAGCTCTATCGTGGTCCACCGCGCCGCCACCTTGCCGGCGGGACGGGCCAGCCGACCGGGCGGCTACCGTCGGCGGCGCAGCGCCGCCAGGAGGGCCCCGAGGCCCCCGAGTAGCGCCGCTATCGCGCCGGACGGCGCGGCCATGCCGCCGGCCCCGGTGTTCGGCATCTGGGCCGGCGTTCGGGACGCCGATGCCGTATTGCCGGTGGTGGACGCCGATGCCACATTAGCGGCGGTGGACGCCCCCGCGGTGACGGTGATGGTGCCGTGCATGTAGGAA
>JAICXR010000051.1 GCA_025980355.1 Chloroflexota bacterium
ACGAAGCCCCTCCGGGGCTACCCAACCCAACTTGTATGCCCCAACTGTTCGACGCTGGCAGCCCCGGAGGGGCTTCGTCGTTTCAGCCAGGAGATTTATCTCCTGGTCCCTGGCCGCCGCAAGCGCCGCTGCGCCATGCAAAACGCTGCGCCATGCAAAGCGTTGCGGCGTGCTCCGCCCCCGCGTGCGTTGACAGCGTGGCTCCCCGATGTCACCCTTATGCGGCGGCGCGCTGACACCATCCCGCGCCACGGGAGAAGGAGCCTATGTTCGAAGGAATGCTGGCCGAAACCATCGGCTTTGCCGGGCACAACGCTGACATTATCCAGGCCTACTATGCCCGGCCCGTCACGGCCGATCCCCTGCCCGGTGTCGTCGTCCTCCACCACATGCCGGGCTGGGATGAGTGGAGCAAAGAGGTGACGCGCAAACTGGCCGACCACGGCTATGCCGCGATCTGTCCCCACCTCTATTCCCGCCACGGCCAGGGGCGCTGGGATGACATCGCGGCCGCGGCCCGGGCGGCCGGCGGAGTGTCCGACGCCCAGGTCGTCGGCGACACCGAAGCGGCGATGGCATTCCTGCGGGCCCAACCGGAGGCCAACGGGCGGGTCGGCGTCATCGGCTTCTGTTCCGGCGGCCGGCAGGCCTACCTGGTCGCCTGCAAGATTCCCTCGTTGAACGCAGCGGTGGACTGCTGGGGGGGCCGGGTGGTGGCGGGGCCCGAGGAACTGAATGCCAAGCAGCCGGTCGCCGTCATCGACATGACGAAGGACCTGGCCTGCCCCTTGCTGGGCATCTTCGGGAACGAGGATCGGAACCCGAACCTCGAACAGGTCAACCGGATCGAGGCGGAACTGAAGCGCTTCGGCAAGGACTACGAGTTCCACCGCTACGACGGCGCCGGCCACGGCTTCTTCGCCGTCGACCGCCCGTCCTATCGCCCGGAGCAGGCCGTGGACGGCTGGCAGAAGGTCTTCGCCTTCTATAGCCGCCACCTCAAGGGCACGTCGGCGGGCCCCGCAAGCGCCGGACAGCGGTAGGAGGGCGTCACATGTGTAGCTGGATCACCTACCATGCGGACATCGCCGCCCACGGCAAGGGCGTTGCCGAATGGATTCCGCTGACGAAGGCGAACGTCTACTACGACCATCCGGTCAGCGCCCCCCTGGACCACGCCCTGATCATCGACTTTGCGAACGAGGCCGAAGGGCCGGCCGCCCGCGTCTCGGTGGAGTTGAGCGCCGATTCCGCCTACCAATTGATCCGCGCCATCCAGGCTGCGCTGGACAGCGGCCAGGCGCAGCACGATGTGGCACCATTATTAACAATGCAAGAACCGGAAGGAGCTTTGGCGAAATGAGCGTTGCAACAGCGCCGCGGATCAACGTCGAACAGTTCGCGGAGGAGGGCTATCTCGTCGTCGAAGACGTGCTGGACGTCGCCCGGGACATCGACCCGGTAGTGGCGGAATACTCGGCCCTGTTGGATCAGTTGGCGGCAACCTGGCAGGCCGAGGGCAAGATTGCCTCCACCTATGCCGATCTGCCGTTCGCCCAACGGCTGGCGCGCGTGCTCAACGACACCGGCTCCAAGGGGTACCAGCCGTTCGATATCTCCCTGCCCCAGAGCAATGTGTCGGAAGACACGCCGATCCACCTGGGGCCGGCAGTGTTCGGCCTCCTGACGAGCCCGCGGTTGCTGGATGCCGTGGAGCAACTGATCGGACCGGAAATCCTCTCTAACCCGATCCAGCACGTCCGCATCAAGCCGCCGCAGCGGCTGTTGCCGCCGGAGATGCGCACGTCGCTGGTCGGCCAGACCGACTGGCATCAGGATCAGGGTGTGGCGTTGCCGGAGGTCGATGAGACGAATATGCTCACCGTCTGGCTGCCGATCACCGACGCCACTGTGGAGAACGGTTGCCTCTGCGTCGTGCCGGGGAGCCACCACGGCGGCCTCGTCACGCACTGCTCGGCCCAGAAAGGCAGCGCGCGCATCGGGCTGCACATCCCCGACGCGCTCCGGGGCAATAACGTCGTGCCGGTGCCGATCAAGCGAGGCGGCGCGCTCTTCCTGACCAAACGAACGATGCATGCCTCGTTGCAGAATGAGAGCGACGGCGTCCGTTGGAGCTTCGACCTGCGCTACCAGCCGATCGGCCAGCCGACTGGGCGCCCGGTCTTCCCCTCGTTCGTGGTGCGCAGCCGCCAGCACCCCGAGCAGGCGGTGACGGACTGGCGAGTGTGGGCCGACCTCTGGCGTACCGCCCGCTCGAACATGGTCCAGAACCCGCCGAAAGGCAAGCTGAACCGCTGGACCAGCGAAGAGCCGGTCTGCGCCGAGGCGCTGTAGCGATGCTACGCCTTGCGACTGCCGCTGCCGAATTGGAAGTAGGTGGGCGTTTCCCGGACCACCACCTCCAGGCCGGCGGCGGCGCAGTATCCTTCCAGGGTTGCCGGGTGGTAGAAATTCTTGACGATCTGGAAACTGCGTCCGTCGTTCAGGCGGCGGGTCATCACCTGACTGTCGGCCTCCGGTAATTGGTCACCGGCGGCGGTGCTCGTCGGCTCACGCCGGCCGTCGACGAAGAAGACGGCGCCACCGGGCCGGAGCGCCGCCGCGACCATGGCCAGGAAAACGGGCAGGCGCTCGCGGGGGACGTGAGAGATCCAGAAGCCAAATACCACGGCGTCGTACGTACGGTCGGGACGCCAGGTGAAGAGGTCGGCCTGCAGGTACGTGACCTTGGCACTGGCGACTTTCGCTCGGTTGATGGCGATCATCTCCGCCGAAGCGTCGACGGCGGTGACGCTCCGCGCCGTGCGGGCCAGCCGCTCCGTCCAGATGCCGGTGCCGGGCGCCAACTCCAGGACCTCGCCGGTGAGGGTGAGGTGATCGAGGGCGGCGAAGACCATTTCCGCTTCCGCCAGCCAGCGGGCGTTCGCTTCGGCGCCGCGGTCATAGCGGCCCTGCCGGTAGAACCATTCGTCGTACTCGGTGGCCCGCGCCCGGTAGTAGGCGGCCATCTCGTCTAATGTCCCTTCGGGCACGGTGTTCGGCATGGTCTCCCTCTCTCTCAAGCTATTCGTAGCGCAGCGCCTCGGCCGGACGCACGCGGGCGGCGCGGCGCGCCGGGAGCCAGGTTGCGACGAGGCTGGCGGCCCAGGCGACGGCGACCACGAACAGCAGTTGCGGCCAGGGCACGTGGAAGAGGATCTCCGGGTGGCCCTGGCCGATATAGTGGGTGAGGCTGCGGGCCAGTGTGAGGCCCAACGCGATGCCGATCAGCGCGCCACCCAGCGCGACGAACGACGATTCCAGTAGGAAGCTGGTCAACACCATGCGCTGCTGGAACCCCAGGGCGCGTAGCGTCCCGATGTGCTGGCGGCGCTCCACCACGGCGCGGGTGCTGATGACGCCCAGGGCGGCGATGCCGACCACCAGACCGAGGCCGAGGTAGCTCTGCACCAGTTGGTTCAACAGCAGGCGGATGCCATCGGTCCGTTCCAGTTCGTCGTTAAGCACCTGGGCCTGCATCCCCTCCTGGAAGAACGACAGGCCCAGGCCCTGGGCGACGTTGTGGATATCGTGCCCCGGCGCAACGCGGAAGTAGAAGGTCGTCGCCGGTGGTAGAGGTAGCGCCCGCTGCACGGCCGCGTCGGAGATCGTGATGCCGCTCGCAAAGGAGGCGCGCGGATCGAGCACGCCGATCACTTGCAGCTTGACCGGGCGGCCGCCCTTGTTGGCGCGCACCCACACCACCGATGGCGGCAGCCTGGTTTCGCCAGGATGGATATCGGGCAGGGCCAGACCGTCATCGGCGCTGCCGACCGGCGCCACCGCCGAGGCGTCGACGACCGCCAGTCCCGGCGTGGCGGCGAGGGCGCGCCAGACGTCGCTGTCGGTCCGGTACTGGGGGGCGCGGGCAGTCAGGGAGAAGCGGACACCGGCCAGAAAGCCGGCATCGGCGGCGTTCAACGTCGTCGCATCCCAGACGGCGTCGGCGGCGCCGACGGCGATGGCCTGGCCCGGGAAACTGGTGAGCGTGCCGATCGCCGCGAAGTCGCTGGGCTTCACGCCGGAGGCGTGCTGGACGGCCTGCTGGATTTCGGCGATTGACTGGTCCTGCCGTATCGTGCCCCGGATATCGAAGCCGCCGGTCTCCGCGCCGAAGTTGCCGTAGGCGCCATTGGTCGCCGAGGTGAGGACGGCGGCGACGACCATAGTGAAGATCACCAGGGCGAACATCGCCAGCGCCATCCCGGTGCGGAAGCGTTGCCGTAAGGCATCGGCGGAGGCGATGCGCAGCACCGCGGCGGCCGAGAAGAGCCGGCCCAGCCCGGCGGTGACCGGGACGATCAGCGCGTCCACGTTGTAGACGACCAGCCAGACGGCGCCGGCGACCATCGCCAGGCCGGCCAGGAAGTACAGCTCCACGCCGGCCTGCAAATCGGCGGCGTGCATCCCGTGCAAGAGGTTGAACGGCGCCGCCCAGTAGACGAGCAGGGCGAGCCCGGCGGCGCTGAAACAGAGCCGATCGCGGCGCGCCTCCCGCACGCCGGCCCGGGTCAGGATCACGCGCAGGGAGAGGGTGATGCCGATGATGCCCAGGGTGATCGCCAGGGCCCGCACCGGCAGCCAGGCGGTGCGGCCTTGCACCGCACGCGCGAGGAGAAACGCGCTGGCGGCGAGCACGAACGGCCGGAGGTCCGGCAAGGCCGGCCAGGTGCGTCGACGGCCCGACGTCGCTTGCCGGCGGCCTGATCTCTGGGCGGCATCCGGTAGGCCGCGGATGGCGGCCACGATGTTCAGGCGGCTTACCCGCCAGGCGGAGAGCGCCACCGTCAGGAAGGTGAGCAGCAGCCCGAAGCAGAAGGCCACGACGATGCTGCGCGGCTCGACGTGGAACTGGAGATGCAGGTCGACGCTGGCGAGGAGCGCGCCGATGGCGAACACCGTCCCCACGCCGACCAGGAGGCCGAGCAGCACGCCGAGCAGCCCGGCAGCGAGGTCGTAGAGGCCGCCCTCGAACAGGAACATCTCCACCAGGTGGCCGCGCTGGGTGCCGACGGCGCGGGCGATGCCCATCTCCGTCCGGCGCTCCGCCGCCAGCATCACGAAGATCAGGAAGATCAGCAGCGTCCCCGAGGCGATGGAGAAGAGGCCGAGGCCGACGAAGATGCTGGTGATCGCCGCCCCGACGACGTCCGCCGCCTGCAACCCTTCGTGCTTCACGTCGGAAACGCTCACCGAGGTGGCACTCTGGAGGTCCGCAATCAGGTCCTCGCGCAGCGTCACGTCCTTCAGCCGCAACGCCACCTGCGCCAAGCCCACGACGACGGTCTGATCGCCGAGCAACGCCTTGAACTGGGCGCTGGGTGCGCTGTTCGGAGCGGCTGATTGGGCGAGGGTGACCAATTGGTCCAGCTTCGTTCGCGTCGCCGGCTTGAGGTTCGGGGTCGCCGCCACGCCCGCCGCCAGCGCCGGGTCGCGCAGCAGGTGGGCCACGTCGCTCGCGCTGGCGTCGTCGAGCAGCACGGCGCGGATGCCGGCAGTCACCGCGACGCTCCAGCGGTCGCTGCTCAGCGCGTCGCCCTGGTTGGCGACATAAATCTGGTTGATCCGGCCATCCTCACCGAGGAGGCGCTGAACATTCGGCAAGGCGGCGATCACCGCCGGTTCCGAACCGCCGGGGCCGCCGTTGCGCACGACGGCGCGCAGGCGCTGCTGCACCATCTTCCCCCGGACGAAGAGTTGAATCTCGTCGCCGGACCGGGCGTTGAGCGCGTCCGCGCCCTCCCGGTTGAGGTACAGCTCGTCGTCGCCGAGCGCCGTGAGGGTCGTCGTTTTGCCGTCCAGGCCGACCAGCAGGCCGAACGTCGGGTTGTAATCGCTGGGCAGGGCGATCAGCGTCACCTGGGTCTTGCTTTGCTTGCTGGTGGCGTCGACGAGCGACACCGCCTCGCTGATGGCCGGCGTGACGCCGGCGACGCCGGGAATCGCCGCCAACCGGGGGCGCAACTGCGCATAGGTGGATGCCGGGAAGTAGCCGTTGGTGACGTCCGGCAGGCCGTCGGGGCCGAGGTGCGTCTCGTCGTAGCCGCTGCGCGTCAGGATGACCTCATCCACCCGCCCCAGCGACGCCGCGATGACCGAGCGCGTGGAGAAGGCCATCGTGTCGCCGGTGGTGAACGAGCTGGCGATGATGGCCGTACTCAACATGAGACCGCTGACGATCAGCGCCGTCTGGGCCAGGCGGCGCGGCACGTTGCGTAGGGCCAGCGCCAGCAGAATCCGGTGGCGCAACGCCAGGGTGCCCAGGAGCGCAGCGACCGCCAGCGCACAGCCCTGCAGGGCCACCATGATGCGATCCATGGAGAGGCCGAACAGCGTCGTCACCGCAGGGCGCGTTCCGCCGGGCGCGCCGCGACCTCTTCGCTAACGATACGACCGTCGCGCATGCGCACGATGCGATGGGCGCGCGCGCCGACCTCGGCGGCGTGGGTGACGATCACCAGGGTCTGACGCCGCTCCCGATTGAGTCGTTCCAGGAGCAGGAGAATATCCTCCGCCGCTTCGCTGTCTAAATTGCCGGTGGGCTCGTCGGCCCAGATGATGGCGGGGCGGCCGACCAGGGCCCGGGCGATGGCGACGCGCTGTTGCTGGCCGCCGGAGAGCTGATTGGGCCGGTTGCGGCCCTGCGCTTCTAGCCCCACCTCCTCCAACACCTGGAGCGCCCGGTGCCGCGCTTCGCGGGGCGAGACACCACTAACCAGCAACGGCAGCTCCACGTTCTCCAGCGCCGAGAGCACCGGCAGCAGGTTGTAGGACTGAAAGGCGAAGCCCATGCGACGCGCCCGATAACTGGTGCGGTCGTGGTCCGACATCCGCGCCAGGGACACGCCTTCGATCAGGACCTCGCCCGCGTCCACGTCATCCAGGCCGGAAAGGCAGTTCAGCAGCGTCGTCTTGCCGCAGCCGCTCGGCCCCATGATCGCCACCATCTCCCCGCGTTCGACCCGAAGGTCGACGCCGCGCAGGGCCTCGTGTCGGACCGGGCCGCTCTGGTAGACCTTCCTGATCTGGCGGCCTTCCACGATCGGCGCGCTGGTGGCGTCGGTCATACCAGGCCGTTTGCCTGGAGCGTCACATAGAACAGGTCCGCCAGCCGCTGATACCCTTCGGCGCTGGGATGGAAGCCGTCGATGCCGACATATTCGGGATGCGCCGCCAGGTCTGTCCAACTGGCGTGGATATCGACCACCGTCGCGCCGTGCAACGCCGCCTGGCGAGCGATGATGGCGTTCCACCGATTAACCTCTTGGGCGAGCGCCGTGGGATCGATGCCGCCGTAGGCCGGGACCAGCGAAAGGTCGGGGATGTTGCCGATAGCGACCCGGGCGTGTGTCTGCCGCTGCAGGGTGCCCAGCATGGTGTCCAGGTCCTGCTCGTAGCTCTCCGGTGCGACCCGGGCGTTGAGATCGTTGACGGCCAGCCAGATGGTCACCAGGTCGGGATCGGCGTCCACGGCCACCGGCAGCTCGTCGACCAGCGCGCCATGGAGCTGCTCCCCGCTGATGCCGAGGTTGACCAGGCGCGAGCCGGGCGGCAGCCTCCGGGCCAGATCGCCGACCCAGCTCTCGTCCGGCCCGCCGGCGCCGACGCCGACGGCATCGGAAGCGCCGATGGCGACATACACCAGCGGCTTCTTGTGGCCGGCGTCGCCGGTTGGCGCTGTCGATTGCGGCACGCAGGCAGCAAGGCCGAGCAGGCACAGTGAGGTCCAGAGCAGCGGACGGAGCAAGGAGTCGAGGCCTTTCCGGTGTTCGTGGGCGGACGACGTGATGGAGTGAATTGTACGATGCCGATTGCGGAGCCGACCAGCCCACCTCCCGCCGCACGATCGCTATACTCTCCGCCAACGACAGGGGAGCAGGGCCATGACGACCGCGCCGTCGCTGGTGATAGCGACGTTCGATCCCGCGACGCTCGCGCCCGGGCTGCACCGGGTCTGGCTGGTGGGCGAGCGGCAAGGGGAAGGGCCGCCGGCCCTGCCGCCGCTGGCGGCGCTCTGCTGGCGCGGACGTCGACCTTGGCCGCGCCTCATCGCCACCGCCGGCATCCACGGCGACGAATACGAGGGGCCCGAGGCGATCTGGCGCCTGGCCGAGCAGCTCGACCCGGCGCACCTGCATGGCTGCCTCATCGCCCTGCCCCACTGCAACCCGTGGGCGGTCGCCGCCGCTAGCCGGGCTTCGCCCGGCGCCATTGACGGGGGCAACCTGGCGCGGCTCTTCCCCGGCGATCCCGGCGGCAGCCCGACCGAACGGCTGGCGGATGCGCTCTTCCGGCTGCTCCAGCGGCTCGCCGGGCCGGGTGACCTGCTGCTGGATATGCACGCGGGCGGTGTTGCCCTTGAATTCCTGCCCTTGGTCGGGTATCGGGGCCTGCCCGGCGTCGCGAGTCAACGCGCCGAGGCCGCCGCCCGCGCCTTCGGCGTCGAACCCGTCTGGCGCATGGCGCCGCACGCCGGCACCCTCACGGACGCTGCAAGCCGCGCCGGCATTCCGGCCGTCGGCGTCGAGATGCCGGGCGGCGGCGGAGCGCGGGCCGAGCACGTTCGCTGCTACGGCGAAGGCATCCGCAACCTGCTGCGCTTCCAGGGGATTCTCCGCGACCGGCCGGCCCCGGTGACGGCGGCTCCGGCGTGGACGACCACCGACGTAGCAGCCGGGGCGGAGGGGCAAATCCTCCTTGATGCATCCGTCGGTGACCGGGTGCGGAGCGGCCAGCCCCTGGGCACCATCGTATCGGCGCTGGGCGGTCCGCTGGCGACGGTGCGAGCACCGCACGATGGCCGGCTCTGGGTAATTCGGCACCTGCGCCGGGTGGTAGTCGGCGACCTCGTGGCCGTGGTGGCGGCGCCGGCGGACGCCGCCGGCTGACCGTGCGTCCGTAGTAGAAAAGGACAAAAAGGAGGCAACGATCCCGATCCCGGCTTCAAGAACGCCCTCTGGATAACCGAATGTGGTATGCAGAGAGAGTAGGAAAGGAAAGAAGAAATGCTCACGGCATCGGCACTGGCGGTCTTCGAGGGACCGAAAGCACGGCACAGCGACCCGGGCGACATGTTCCGCTGGCCGATCATCACCCAGGAGGATGAAGAGGCCGTCCTTGACGTCTTGCGGCGGGGCGCGATGTCCGGCCTGGATGTCACCAAGCAGTTCGAGCAGGAGTACGCCGCCTGGCAGGGCAGTGCTTATGCGCTCGCGATGAGCAGCGGCACAGCGGCCTTGCAGAGCGCCATGTACGGCTGCAAGGTCGGCGTCGGCGACGAGATCATCTGCCCGAGCGTCACCTATTGGGCCTCCGCCCTGCCGGCCTTCAGCCTCGGCGCCACGGTCGTCTTCGCCGAGGTCGAGCCCGAGACCCTCTGCCTGGACCCGAATGACATCGAACACCGCATCACCGAGCGCACGCGGGCGATCGTGGTCGTCCACTATCTGGGGTACCCGGCGGATATGGACCCCATCCTGGCCGTCGCGCGCCGCCACGGCATCAAGGTGATCGAGGACGTTTCCCACGCCCATGGCGGCCTCTACAAAGGCCGCAAGGTCGGGACCCTTGGCGATGTCGCCGCGGCGTCGATGATGACCGGCAAGGCCCTGGCGACTGGCGAGGCCGGCATCCTCACCACCGACAACCGGGAGATCTACGAGCGCGCCATCGCCTTCGGCCACTACGAACGCTTCGACACGTCCCTGGAGACGGACAGCCTCCGTGACTACGCCGGCCTGCCGCTGGGCGGCTACAAGTACCGCATGCACCAGATGAGCGCCGCCGTGGCGCGGGTCCAACTCCGTCACTACGACGCCCGTATGGCCGAGATCCAACGGGCGATGCACTATTTCTGGGACCAACTGGCGGGCGTGCCCGGCCTGCGCCCGCACCGTCCGGAGAAGGATTCCGGCAGCACGATGGGCGGCTGGTACGCCCCCCACGGACTCTACCGTCCCGAGGAGCTGGGCGGCCTGTCCGTGACGCGCTACGCCCAGGCGGTGCGGGCGGAGGGCGCCCCTTGCAGCCCCGGCATGAACGCCCCGCTCCACTTGCACCCGCTGTTCAACACGGCCGACGTCTACGGCCACGGCAAACCGACCCGCCTAGCCCATACCACCCGCGACGTTCGCCAGCCGCGCGGCAGCTTGCCGGTGAGCGAGCAGGTCGGGGCGCGCGCCTACAGCATCCCCTGGTTCAAGCACTTCCGGCCCGAGCTGATCCAGGAATACGCCGACGCCTTCCGCAAGCCGGCGGAAAACGCCCGCGAGTTGTTGGCCGGCGACCCCGGCAATCCGTCGCACGTCGGCGACTGGCACTTCTTCGCCCACCGCTCGTGAATGCGTGGGCGCTGGAGGGGCGGCCCCCCCGGATTGGCTACGGGCGATTGCCGCCTGCGTGCTACACTGCTTTAAGGGATCAATCGGTGTAGCCGGCTGATATCCGTAACTGAAGAAACGCCGAATTCTCAAGTCGTGGGAAGCGGGGGAACCAAACGCGAGCGCGGGCGTGCCACGGTGCGGTCGCGCTCAGGGGTGAATCGCCGGTGGCCTTGGCCACAGCGTAGGGCAGCTCTTTCGTCCGAACCCATCAGCTCACCTCGTAGGCATCGAGAAAGAGTGCTGGTGTGGCTGTCCGTGTGCAAATTCATCCGTCCGTCCGTGGTCGTCGACGCATGCTGAGTC
This sequence comes from Chloroflexota bacterium, assembly GCA_025980355.1. Taxonomy (GTDB): domain Bacteria; phylum Chloroflexota; class UBA4733; order UBA4733; family UBA4733; genus UBA4733. The sequence goes on from JAICXR010000051.1 coordinate 10,746, forward strand.
CGTGGTTGTTCGTTCCCCCGCTCGTCTTCGTCCTCGTCTGCGGCGCGTTCGGCGCCCTCATCTGGCTCGCCACGGCCCGGGCCGTCCATCCGGTGTTCCCGGACGATCTTGGCGCCCTCAACGGCTACAAGTTCGCCACGGCGACCCAGACCGTCCACTTTCGGAGCCTGGACGGCGTTCCATTGGTGGGCTGGTTCGTGCCCAGCGGCCGGCCGCGGAGCGCCACCGTCATCCTCTTGGAGGGCTACGGCCAGGGACGCGCGGCCATGCTGCCGCAGGCCGCCTATCTGCACCACGCCGGCTACAACACCCTGCTCTTCGACTACCGGGGCACCGGCCAGAGCGGGGGCTCCGCCTTCACCTTCGGGATCAAGGAGCCGCTCGACGTGCGCGGCGCCGTGAACTACCTCCTCACCCGTACCGATGTCGACCCCGATCGCATCGCCGTGCAGGGCGTGAGCATCGGCGCCGTCATCGGCATCCTGGCCATGGCCCAAGACCCGCACATCCATGCGGTCGTGGCGGAAAGCGCCTTCCCCAGCCTGACCGATATGATCCAGGCCGATTTCTCGCGCTACACCCGCTTACCGCTCCATCCCTTCGGCGTCATGGCGATCTGGGTCATGGAGCACCGCCTCGGCGGCAATGTCAACGGTGTCAGCCCGATCGTCGCCGTGGGGAAGATGCAGCAGCGACCGCTGTTCATCATCGACGACTTGCAGGATAAGCTCCTCCCGGCGGACTCCGGTGAGCAACTCTACGCCGCGGCGACCGGACCGAAAGAGCTCTGGCTCGTCAAGGACACGGCGCACGCCAGCGGTTTCTTCGCCTGGCCCCAAGCCTACGCCGACCGCGTGCTGCAATTCTACGCGACGTATCTGCCGCTGGACGCCACGCAGCCGGCGGAACATGCCGCCGCCTAGATCGACCGCGTAAAGGCATACCGCTCTCCGAGAAGACCGCCGTATGCTCCCCATTGCCTCGCCGGAAAAGCCTGCTTGCAGCTACCGAGCGTCGCTACGCACGGTCCTACCCCATCGGTTTCGGGCGGCACGTGCACCACGAATCGGGCTTCACTATGGGATACTCGGCAACGGGTGTCGTCAATCAATAATCGATCAATAAAAGGAGCCGACCATGCCACCACTCCCTGCCCTTCTCGCCCGTGTCGATAGCTTGCGCGAGGAGATGATCGACTTTCACCGCAACATTGTGCGGTTTGCCACCGTGAACACCGGCGTGATGCCGACCGGCAACGAGACGCCCTGCTGCGAGTACATCCGGTCGCGTCTGGCGGCGGAGGGTATCGCCGGCGCCATCACCGAATCGGCGCCGGGGCGGGGCAACCTGGTCGCCCGGTTGCAAGGCACCAGCGGCGGACCCAGCCTGCTCTTCATGAGCCACCTGGATGTCGTGCCGGTGGAGGATGCCGGCGCCTGGCGCTATCCGCCCTTTGCGGCGGAGGTGGCGGACGGCAAGATCTGGGGGCGCGGCAGCGACGACTGCAAGGCGGTGACCACCGCCGCCTATTTCGCCACCGTCCTGCTGAAACGGCAAGGCCTGCCCTTGCGCGGCGACCTCATCTTCACGGCCACCGCCGATGAGGAGTCCGGCGGCAACTACGGCTACGGCTGGCTGGCGGAACACGCGCCGGAGACGATCCGGGCGACCTACGCCATCAACGAGGGCGGCGGCATGCCCTTGCTGAGCCAATCCGGCCTGCTCTGCGGCCTCTCGCTGGGCGAGAAAGGGCGCTACGAGGTCACGCTGACGATCAGCGGCCGCAGCGCCCACGCGTCCCAACCCTGGCTGGCCAACAATGCGCTGGTCAAGGCGAGTCGCGCCATCGCCGCCATCGCCGCCTACCAGCCGGTCATCGACGTCACCCATCCGATCTTCGACGCGCTCGACCGCATGAGTCCGGGGCTGGCCCGCCCGACCGCGGCC
>JAICXR010000033.1 GCA_025980355.1 Chloroflexota bacterium
CGCTATTCATTTGATCGAGGGCCGGCGGGCCCGGGGGGCGCGGGACGCCCGGGCCCGCGAGGCGGGGCGGCGTTTTAGCCGGGACCGCCCGTCACGGCCCAAGCGGCGATTTGGGCTCGCGACGCGAAGCCGAGCTTGGCGAGCATATTTCCAACGTGTTTATCGACGGTTCGTTCGGCAATCACCAGGCGTAGCGCGATCTGACGGTTGGTCAGCCCCCGGGCGATGAGATCGGCCACCTCGCGTTCGCGCGCCGTGATCTGTTCCGTCGACGACGCGGCGAGGCGGTGGACGCCGGCCGGCGCAAGGCTTGGACCGGCCGGCGCCGGCTCTTGGACGAGCGCCAGGGCCTCGTCCAGGGACAATGTCCGCCCCCTCGCCCAGGCCTGCTGAAAGGCTTGCTCGTCCATCGCCGCCCGCATCGCTGCCACGTTGCGTTGGTGTTGGGCGAGGTCGGCCGGCTGCATGCGGGTGCCCCACGCCTCCAGATGGGCCTCGGCGGCGGCGAACAGTTGCACGGCGCGCTCCGGCCGGCCGGTGGTCGCCACCGCGGCGAGGGCGGCCAGGCAGATCACCAATAGGCGGCGGTCCCCGTACTCGCGGTAGAGGGCCAGGGCATCGGAAAAGAGCGCGGCCGCCCGCGCGTAATCCTGCTGGTGCTGGGCGATATAGCCGAGGTTGTGGCGGATGACGGCCATCGCACTTGGGTTATTGCCCTGCTCGTGTTTGGCGAGGCTCTGCTGGTACAACTGCGCGGCGCGGTCGTAGTCGCCGGCAAGGCGCGCCTGTTCACCCAGGAAATTCAACGCTTTGGCGACGCCCGGCGTGTCACCGAGCGCTTCATAGATGGCCAGACTCTCCTCCACCATGCCCCGCCGGTCGGCCTCGGTGCCCACGTCCCACGAGACGCAGGCGTTCCAGGACAGCGCGTCGGCCAGGCGGAGTTGGTCGCCGATCGCCCGCAGCAGCGCGATGCCCTCGGTCAGGAAGGCGCGCGCCGCGGCGTAGTCGCCCTGGTGTTCCGCCAGTTTGCCGGCGACGTAGAGCGCATCGGCCCGATGCCGGCCGGCGCCGGGGGAGGCACGGCTCGCGGCGAGCGCCTCCTCCAGCCAGCGCCGCCCCTCCGCCAGCTCGCCACGGTGTGACCAGTAGGCATCGAGCGCCGTGGCTAGCCGGAGCCGCTGCTCGACATCGGCCGGGTCGGCGCAGAAGTGGCGGTGCGCCGCGCGTATGTTCCCCATGTCCTGGTCGATGCGCTCCAGCCAGCGACCGCGCGGGCTTCCCGCCTCCTGGTCGGGCCGGCTGACCCACGACGACACCTGTTGCTGGTGGATCTCCGCATTCGCCCGTTCGGCGAGCGCCAGGTAATAGTCCGCGTGGCGGCGCTGCAGGGCGTCGACGTCATCGGCGTCGTCCCAGCGTGCCTGGACGTAGGCGCGCGCGATGCGCAACAGGCGGAAGCGCGGCTCGCCGTGGAGGTCGTCGGCACGCTGGACCATACTCTGATCGACCAGCCCGGCAAGGGCATGGAGCAGGTCGGCCGACGGCCCACGGGGCGGCGAGCCGGGCTCCTCGCCATGCTGACTGATCGCGGCGATGGCGTCCAGCGTGGCGCCGTCCACGAACACGGCAAGGCGGTGCAGCAACACCCGCTCGGCCTCGCTGAGCAGCCGATAGCTCCAGTCCCACGCCTGCCGCGGGGACTGCTGGCGGGCGGGAACGCCGACCCAACGGCTGGCGAGGACATCGAGCGGCTCTTGCAGCAGCGGGAGCAGGGCACGCGGCGTCAGGACGGCGCACTGCGCGGCGGCGAATTCGATCAGCAGCGGGACACCGTCCAGCCGCGTCACCACCTCGGCGATGTCGGCCGCATTCTCGGGCAGCAACTGGAACGCCGGTCGGAGTGCCTGGACCCGTTGGACGAAGAGGGCGACGGCCGGGGAATCGGCCAGCGTCGCGTCGCCCGCCGCCGGCAGGCCCAGCGGAGCGACCGGGAAGAGCTGCTCCCCCGGCACGCGCAACGCCGATCGGCTGGTGACCATGATCGTGAGATGGGGCGTGCTCGTCAGCAGTTGCCCGACATCATCCGCCGCGGCCAGCACGTGCTCGAAGTTGTCGATGATGAGCAGGAGACGTTGTGACGGCTGGGCACGTGCCCGACCCTCAGCGGCGGCCGCCTCGGCGGTGTCCGGCATGGCCACCTGGCGGATGAGCGGGACGGCGGCCGCGGACGAGTCGATGGCGGTCAGGTCGACCCAACAGACGTCGGCGTACTGCGCGGCCAGCATCCTCGCGACGTGGATTGCCAGGCGGGTCTTGCCGGCCCCGGCCGGGCCGATCAGAGTCAGCAGGCGGACGCCGTCATCGAGCAGCCGCCGTTGGATCGCCGCCGCCTCGGCTTCGCGTCCGAGGCATGGTGTTGCCGTCGGCGGCAACGGCGATGCCGCCCGTCGTTCGGGCGGCAACACGGCCGGGAGCGTGGCGTACATATCTGGAGCACCTCGTCGGAGAGAAGAACCTTCCGTCTCTATGGTACCGCCGACGATCGTCCTCTGGCGTCCGCGGCGTGTCAGATGAGGCGCTGGCCGGACTGAGCGACCAGGGGATGAATCCCCCGGCTGAAATCCACCCACCGCAGTGGGTGGATTTCAGCCGGACCGTTCACGGTCCGGTGTCCCCGCCGCGTCGGGTTCGCCAGCAACACCAGGATTGGGGGCGAGTGTCCGGGGCGCCTCCGGAAGCCGTAGGGCGGGACGCCCGTCCGTCGTCACCATGCCCTCTGCTTCCTTCTCCTTGATGGGTACGGTGATGGTGAAGCGCACGCCGCCGTCGGCGGGATACTCGGCGCTAATGGCGCCGCCGTGGAGTTCGACAATCTCCCGCGCGATGTACAGGCCCAAACCCAGGCCGCCGTAGTAGTCGCCGGGGTGCGCCTGATAGAAGCGGTCGAAGATGTGGTCGCGCTTTTCCGGCGGGATGCCGATCCCGCGGTCGCGGACCGTCAGTTGCAGGCGGTCGTCGTCGCGGGCGAGCGCGACGTCTATCGCCCCGCCCTCTGGGCTGTAGCGGATGGCGTTGTCGATCAGGTTGACGGCTACCTGCTCGAAGCGGATAGGGTCCACGGAGGCGAGCAGTTGGGGCGGGGCATCCAGCAGCAACGTGTGCATCGTGGTGCGGGCCTGCGCCGCCAGAACGGCCGCCGCCACGAGGTCGGTGACGTCGGTCGTGTGCCGGTCCAGGAGCAGCTTGCCGGTGGAGAGGCGAGAAACGTCGAGGAGCTGAGCGACGAGGTTCGTCATCTTGGCGGTTTGCCGCTCAATCGTGCGCAGCGCCTCCTCCAGGCGGGCGGGCTGGACCTCGCCCCGGCGTTCCGCTTGCCGCAGCAGGATTTGTACGAAGCTGCGCAGGCTGGTCATTGGCGTGCGCAGCTCGTGGGCGGCGACGAAGAGGAACTCGTCGCGAGCGCGAACCGCCGCCTCCGCTTCGGCCCGGGCGGTCTGCTCCTTGACTAACTGCTCGCGCTCGCGCGCAGCCTGGGTGGCCCCTTCGTAGAGGCGTTCCATCTCCTGGGCGCGTTGCCTGGACATGTCGTAGAGCCGGACGTAGTCCAGGATGACGGCGGCCTGACGGGCGAGCAGGTGCACCAGCGTGAGATCGTCTTCGGCGAAGAGCGGCGGCTGGGCGGCGTAGGCGACGAGCACGCCGAGGCGCTGCGAGCCGGCCGTGATCGGCGCCGCCAGCACGGACGTCGCCTTCGCCGCCCGGTACGCCGCCGCGTTGGCCGGATCGTCGCGAGCGGCGTTGGCTGAGAAGATCGCGACCTGCTGGGCGTAGGCGCGGCCGGCGATCGTCACGCCGGACGGCACCTCGAGGCCGTCGTCGCTCAGGTTGGGGAAGCGGAGGCGCTGCCGGCCCTCATCCCAGATGCCGATCGTCGCCGTCGGGACGCCGAGCGCCATGGCGGCGCCCTGCTCCAGCGCCCGCAGGATGGCGGCGGTATCGTCCAACTGGGGGAGCCGCGCGGCATCCGCGAGGAACGCCCGCAATTCCGGCTCCTGCCAGGCCCGCCGCAAGGTTGCCGGCGGCGCGAAACCCAGGAAGTAGGCGAGTCCGGACAGCAGCCCGCCCATGACGCTCAACACGGACCAGACGCCGGCCAGCGCCGGCATGAACTGCGCGAGGCCCGCCGCGACGATCGTGGCGCCCAGCATGAACGATCCGCCCGCGATCGCCTGCAGCCGCCGCTGGGTCACGCCGGCCGCCCGTCGCGCCTCGTGAATCGCGACGCCCGTTGCCAGGAAGCCGAGGATGGCGAAGTAGAGCACCAGCAGGAGGATGGCCCAACCGGGCAACGGCGCCGGGACCGCCACGATAACTGCCACCGAAAGGGCTAGCCCGATCAGGGCGGCCGCCATAACCCAGCGCGGCAGGGCCGCAAAATCGTCGATCAAGCGCAATAATAGGAACGGCAGGACCATCAGGAGTACGAAGACGACCAGCCCGAGGTACGCCGGTGGCGAACCGATGACACTCGTGAGCGCACTGTCCAGGATGATGAGCGCAGCGGCCGAGAAGAACAGGGCGATGTCGACGGGAAACCGACGCGGGCGGAGCACGGCGGCCTTGATCGTGACCGCGGCAAGCAGCAGGTACAGCGCCCAGGTGAGCGCTTGCAGGAGGGAATCGGCACTCATGGTCCTGAATCATAGCGGGTAACGCCTGGCCGTCAACATTCCCTGTCCCTCGCAAGATTATGGCCGGGGATTATAGGGTACTGTCAGGGCGCGTCGAGGTCGCCCGGCGCGGCGGTGCGATTATTGCTGCGACGGCGTACGATGAAGGTTGGGGCATTCCGGCGGCGTCGCCGGGAAGAGATGGAGGTCTCGCAGACCATGCCGCAAGGCACCGTCCTCGTGGTTGATGACGACGACAGCATCCGAAGTGCGCTGAAGGCGGTGCTGGAGGATGAGGGATACCGCGTCGAGGCGGCCGGCAACGGCCTGGAGGCGCTGGTCGTGTGCGGCAACGGGCTGCCCTCGCTGATCGTCCTGGATCTGATGATGCCGAAGATGGACGGCGTCACCTTCATGGAGGTGCTGCGCCGGGGCTACCCCTGCCCGCCGCCGGTGCTGGTGCTCTCCGCGAGCCATAAGGCGCCGGAGCAGGTGAAGCGGATGGGTGTGGAGGGCTACCTCGCCAAGCCCTTCGACCTCGACGACCTGCTCGACGCCGTGGGACGGTTGGTCCGCGTGTAGGCGCGGCTCCCCGCGGCCGCCCGGTTCCCCCTTGCCTTCCTTGCCGGCGTCTGTTAGACTCCAGCAAATAGTTCGTTCTTCACGAAGTAAACGGGGCATGATGGCGGCGGAGAGCCTGGAGACGCAGTGCGAGCGCACGGCGGTCTTGTTGCATCGGGTCAGCCGGGCGTTGCGCGACCCGCAGGATGAGGACTGGCTGTCGCTCGATGTCTCGATGGCACAGCTTAAGGTGCTCTTCTCCCTCTATTATCGCGGTCCGGCGACGGTGGGTGTGCTTGCCGGGAAGATGGGCGTGACCTTGCCGACCGTCTCCGCCACCCTGGAGCGCCTGGTCCGGGCCGGCTACGTGGAGCGGGAGGACGACCCGGAGGATCGGCGCGTCGTGATCAACCGGCTGACGGCCGAGGGGACGTCGCTCGTGGAGCGCTTGCGCGAGGAGCGGCGGGCCCGCGTCGATCAGGCCCTGCGGCGGTTAACGCCGGAGCAGATGGGCGTCCTCCAGGAGGGCCTTTCCGCCCTCGCCGGGGCCCTGGGCCTCGCCCGCCCGCCGGCAGCGGCCGACGCCGCGGGAGGGCCAACGGCATGAAAGTGATCCTCCGCCTCCTGGCCTTCCTCGGACCGTACTGGTACGTCTCCGCCCTCGACCTGGGCCTGATCTTCGTGTTGTCCTTCTCCCGGATGGGGCCGGCCCTGTTCTCCCGGTCGATCATCGACAACGGCATCGCCAAGCAGGACGGGAAGCTGATCATCGTCCTGACGCTGGCGATGCTGGCCGTCGCCCTCCTGACGAACGCCGCCACCTCCTTCGAAGGCTACCTGGAGCAGTGGCTGGGGCAGCACGTCGTCTACGATGTCCGCAATAAGCTCTACGGACACCTGCAGTCCCAGTCGATGAGCTTCTTCGACACCAACCAGACGGGGCAGCTCATGTCCCGGGTGACGAACGACGTCTCCACCATCCAGAGCTTCCTCGGCAGCGGGCTGGCCCGGCTGATCAACACCTTCGTCACCATCATCGTGAACCTGACGATCATGCTGTTCCTGGACGTTCGCTTGACCTTCGTGGCCCTCGCCGTGCTGCCGCTGATCATCTACTTCCAGAAGAAGATGAACGAGTTGCGGCCGCAGTGGCGGGCCTTACAGCAGCGGCTGGCGGACGTGAATACGGTGATCCAGGAGACGAGCGCCGCGATCAAGTTGATCAAGGCGTTCGGCCGGGAGCAGTACGAAGCCGCCCGCTTCAACGAGGCGAACTGGAACATGCGCCAGACGCGGCTGAAGGCGACGCTGAAGACGGGGTACATCTTCCCCGGCCAGGACTTCGCCGCCTCGATCAGCCAGGCCCTGGTGCTGACCGTCGGCGCGGCCCAGGTGATCGGCCACCATATGTCTCTCGGCAGCCTGGTGGCCTTCCAGGCCTACGTGGCGGCTATGTGGTTGCCGATGCGCAGCATCGGTTTCCTCAACCAGATGGCCTCCCAGGCCGGCGCTGCCGGTGAGCGCGTCTTCCTGATTCTCGATACGCCGAACGATGTCATGGAGAAGCCCACGGCGATTGTGCTGCCGGCGCTCAAGGGGCGCGTCTCCTTCGAGCACGTCGCATTCGCCTACCGCGACAACCCGCCCTTGCTGCACGACATCTCGTTCGACATCGCGCCCGGGGAGACGTTCGCGCTGGTGGGTCCCTCCGGCTCCGGGAAGACCACCCTCATTAACCTGCTGCCGCGCTTCTACGACCCCACCGAGGGGCGGGTGCTGATCGACGGCATCGACGTGCGCGACGTCAAACTGGAGTCGTTGCGCTCCCAGATCGGCATCGTGCTGCAAGAGACGTTCCTGTTCAACATGACGATCCGGGAGAACATCTCCTATGGGCGCACCGACGCCACCATGGAGGAGATCGTGGCGGCGGCGAAGGCGGCCCACGCCGACGAGTTCATCGCCGAACTTGCCGACGGCTACGAGACCCTCGTCGGTGAGCGCGGTACCCGCCTCTCCGGCGGTCAGCGCCAGCGCCTGGCGATCGCCCGCGCCATCCTGGTCGACCCGCGCATCCTCATCCTGGACGAGGCGACCTCGGCCGTCGATACGCGCACGGACTATCTCATCAACCAGGCCCTGCAGTCCATCATGCAGAACCGTACGACGATCGTGATCGCCCACCGCCTCGCCACCGTCCTGCGCGCCGACCAGATCCTGGTGATGGACCAGGGGCGGGTGGTCGGCCGCGGCAAGCACAGCGAGCTGTTGGAGTCCAGCGAGGCCTATCGCCACCTCTACGACCTGCAGTTCCGGGCGCAGGGAACGCGCGTCCGGACGGATGAGGGGCTGAGGAGCACGGGAGATGAGGAGAAAGGGGAAGGCGCCCTGGTTGCCGCTGGCTCCTCATCCCCTCATCTCCTTATCCCCTCAACCCCTCATCCGTCAAGGAGACCACGCCAATGAGTATGCGCATGGGGGGCGGCGGCGGTGGCGGCGGGATGGGCGGCGGCTGGCATGGCCGGTCGCTGGAGAAGGCCCAGATCAATTCGCCGGTGTGGCCACTCCTGAAGCGGATGGGCAGCCTGATCGGCTCCCAGCGCAACTTCCTGCTGGTGGCGGCCGGGGCCGTGCTGATCGCCTCCGGCCTGAATATGCTGCCGCCGTTGCTGACCAAATTGGTCGTCGATAAGGTGATCGCCGCCGGCAACACCTCGGAGTTGGTGACGATCTGCCTGGCCCTGATCGGCCTGCAGGTGGTGCGCTACGTCTTGACCTACGTCAATCGCTACGCGCTCGCCGTCGCCTCCCAGCAGTTGATCTATCGCCTGGGCAAGGACCTCTACGAACGGCTGTTGCAACTGTCGCTGCGCTTCTACGAGAAGAACGGCACCGGCGAAATCGTCTCCCGCGTCACGAACGACATTAACGTCATCCAGAACTCCCTCAGCGGCGGCGTCGTCCAGGCCGCCATCGGCATGATCAACGTCGTCGCCTATGCCTCGATCCTGCTGTTCCTCAACTGGCGGCTGGCCTTGCTCTGCTTCACGACGCTGCCGGCGCTGTTGGTGGCGAGCGTCCTGACGTCGACGCTGCTCCGGACGCGCTACCGGAAAGTGCAGGAGAAGATCGCCGGTGTCAATGCGGTGCTCTCCGAGAACATCACCGGCGCCCGGGTCAGCCGGGCCTTCGCCCGCGAGGGCCAGCAGATGGAACGGTTCCAGGACCAGAACCGCCAGAATATGCGCGCGAACATGGACACGGCGACCGTCCAGGCGATCGCCACGCCGACGGTCGCCATGATCGGCATCGTCGGCAACGCGCTGGTCCTCAGTTTCGGCTCCTTCTGGATCTTCGCCGGCGACATGTCCCTGGGGACGCTCGTCGCCTTCGTCTCCTACCTCACCGCCTTCTACCAGCCGGTGAACGACCTGATCACGGTCAACAACACCGTCCAGCAGGCGCTGGCCGGCGCCGAACGCGTCTTCCAGTTCATGGACGAGGTGGTGGACGTGGAGGAGCAAGAGGGCGCGCTCCCGCTGGAGACATGCGCCGGCGCCGTCGAGCTGGAGCATGTGGGATTTAGCTATATCTCCGGCACGCCGGTATTGCAGGACATCAACATTTCGGCGGCGCCCGGCGAAATGGTGGCGCTGGTCGGGCACACGGGTTCCGGCAAGACGACGATCGTCAACCTGATCCCCCGCTTCTACGACGCGTCGGAGGGCGTCGTGCGCGTGGACGGCCGGGACGTGAAGCAGATCACGCTCGCGTCGCTGCGCTCGCACATGGCCGTGGTGTTGCAGGAGACCTATCTCTTTAACGGCACCTTGCTGGAGAACATCCGCTACGGCCGCCTCGACGCGACGGATGAGGAGGTCACCGCCGCGGCGAAGGAGGCGCATGCCCACGAGTTCATCATGCAACTGCCGCTGGGCTACGCCACCAACGCCGGCGAAGGCGGGCAGCAACTGTCGCGCGGCCAGCGTCAGCGCATCGCCCTGGCCCGGGCCATCCTGGCCAACCCGCGCATCCTGATCCTGGACGAAGCGACGTCCGACGTGGACACGGAGACGGAGGTGCTCATTCAGGAGGCGCTCGACCGCGTGATGCGCGGGCGGACGGTCTTCGTCATTGCCCACCGCCTCTCCACGATCCGCGACGCCGACCGTATCGTGGTGATGGACCATGGCCATGTCGTCGAGCAAGGGGGACACGACGAGTTGCTTGCCAGGGGAGGCGCCTATCGCGCCCTGTACGACATCCAATTCGCGGCGCAGGAAGCGTTGCTGGCCGCCGCCGGATAACCGTAGGCCGGGGTCGAGGGCGGTCGCCCCGGAAGCAGAGATCGAGGACATGCTCAGTGACCAAAAAGCGCATCATCTCCCTGGTCCTGGTGGCCATCGTCCCACTCCTGATCGGGGCGAGCATCGCCGGGTACTCCATCTGGCACGACTCTTCCTATTATGTTAAATCGACAACCGCCCGGGTGAGCGGCAGCGTCGTCCAGGTCTCCGCACCGGACGCCGGCGAAGTGACGGCTCTGCCCTTCAACGTCGGCGACTCGGTGGAGGCGGGCCAGACCGTCGCGACGCTCAATGTCGCGCTCTCCCAGGCGGCCGGGTCGTCGTCCGCCGGCACGGTCGAAGTGCCGATCAAGGCGCCGATGGCGGGCACGATCATCAAGCGCTTCCTGGACGTCGGGGACCGGGCGGCGGCCGGGGCGCCGCTCATTTCCCTGGTCAACCTCGCCAACCTGTACATCGTTGCCGACGTCGATGAGAGCAAGGTACCGTCGATCCAGATCGGGCAACCGGCGACGATCTACCTGCGCGCCTTCGACAAGAACATCGACGGCCAGGTCTTCGGCCTGACGCCGGCCACCGCCGACCTGGTCACCACGGCGACCGGGACGCAGGCGGCGAGCGGCACGCCGGAAGTCCCGATCATGATCGGCTTCAGCGAGCCGGACCTGCCGATATATCCCGGCATGTCGGCAGAGGTCACCATTCGGGTGCGGTGAGAGGTTCCCCTTTTTATGCTACCGTCTCCTTCTGTCGGTTGACGAAAAGCGGGCACGGTCCCGGCCAGGAGGAAAGTGGAGACATGGCGGAGATTGCAACGGGAACCAGCGTCGAGGATGACGAGCAGCCGCTCGGTTTTGGCGTGGTCGGTCTGGGGATGGGCAAGCACCACTGCCGGTCGGTGACGGCGGCGAAGGGTGCCCGCCTGGTCGCCATCTGCGACGTGCGGCGCGAGCTGGCCGACAAAGTCGCCGCGGAGTACGGCTGCAAGGCATACTACGACTTCGATGAGATGTTGCTCGATCCGGAGATCGACGTCGTCAACATCGCCTTGCCGACGGGAATGCACGCCGATGCCGGCATCAAGGCGGCGCAGGCCGGTAAGCACATCATCTGCGAGAAGCCGCTGGATGTGAATCTGCATAAGGCGGACGCCCTGATCGCGGCGGCCCACGAGCACCACGTCAAGCTCGGCGGCATTTTCCAGCGCCGCCTGCACCCGGTGTCGAAGAAGATCCGCGAGACGATCCGCAGCGGGCGGCTCGGCCGGATCTACTATGCCGACATCCACCTCTACTGGTGGCGCGCCCAGAGCTATTACGATGGCGGCTGGCCGGCCGGCTGGCACGGCACCTGGGCGCTCGACGGCGGCGGCTCGGTGATGAACCAGGGCGTCCACAGCGTCGACTTCATCCAGTGGGCCGTCAGCCCCGTGAAGCGGATCATGGCGCGGACGGGCACCTTCGCCCACAATATTGAGTGCGAGGACGTCGGCATGGCGCTGGTCGAATTCGAGAACGGCGCCATCGGCAACATCGTCTGCACCACCGCCGCCTATCCGGGCTACAGCAACGATTTCCATGTTTTCGGCGAACATGGCAGTATCATTGTGCGGAACGACAGCGAAGTGGTGAGTTGGCGAATCAAGGGACCGAACGAACAGGCCGAAGATGAAGAGATGCGCCGAACGTATCCCGGCGGCCGGGGCACCCCCTCGTCCGACCCGATGGCGGTCGGTTTGACGGGCACACCCAGGAAATCGAGGACATGGTCCACGCCATCCGCGACGACCGGAAGCCCGTCATCCCCGGCGAAGAGGCCCGCCACGCCATCGAAATCATCCTGGCGATCCAGAAGTCGGCGGAGACTGGCCAGTGGGTGACGCTGCCCGATCCGGAGCTGAACAGCCCGACGCCGATCTGGCGGCAACGCCAGCGGAGCTAGGGCCTCCCGCACCGCCGCCGACCGATGGGCCGGTACCCATCCCGGCCTATGGCAAGGCCGCGCGCCTGCGCCCCCAGGATGGGGCGCAGGCGCCGCCCGCGGCGCGGCGCGCCGAGCTCGGCTGGGTGCGGTTCGCGTTGGCGCTGCCGGTGTACTTCGTCGTGCTCGGGCTGGTCGTAATCCCCGGCTATCCCCTCCCCTTGCTGGCGAAGGCGGCCCTCGGCTTCCTTCTGGCCGGCATGGCCGCCGGTATGGTCACCGGGCGGCAGGGCTGGCTCGCCGGTTTGCTCGGCTTCGTGCTCGTCCTGACCCTGGCCCTGGTGACCGTCGGGCTCACCCTGGGTGTCACCGGCCTGGGGCCGGCATTCCTGGTCAATGGGGCCACCGCCCACGGCGATACGGCGGCGGTCGGGAAGGTGCAGGCCGACTTGCTACGCGAATTGGTCCGCTTTGCCGCCGGGGCAGCGTTCCTCTCGCTGCTCGGCGGCGCCCTGGGGAGCGCCCTCCGTCACTGGTCCCATTCCGGGCGGCTGCGCGGCGTGTAGCCGTCCGGGCCGCCGTAGCGGTTGGTCGGAACGGTATCGACCGGGAGCTCGACGCCGTTGTGCAGTTGCTGGGCGGCGTTCGTCTGGCCCAGGCTCGCCGTGCCGCCGATGACCAGGCGGTCCAACTCGGCGGAGCCGATGTTCATCTGGACGTAGGTGATGGTGCGGCCGGCGGCGCCGCCGGCCGCGAGCCGTTCCCCGCAGTTCTCGCAATACCCGGCCGTGTCGTTGTTCAGTTTCCGGCAGAATCGGCAGACCTTCATGGACGGGACCCTTCCTCAGCGCGTGATTGCTCTTTGCTCAAGTGCCTATTGTACGTCGGGCACGGAAATTGCGCCCCACCCGCCGTCCTGGTGCAGCGCGCGCTGCCATCCCGCTATCGAGAAAGGAACCTGATGTCCGCCGCTGCCCCCGAGCTGTCACCGGATTTGATGGATCAACAACCGCAAGACATCGCCGCCCGGGCCGGCGATGTCGGGCGAGAGCGGCTCGACCGCAGTAACTGGGACATTTTCATCACCGGGGCGATCGGTGGGCTCGAAGTGTCACTGGGCGGACTCGCGGCCATGGCAGTCGTCGGGGCCGCACTGCTGGCGGTCCCCGGCCTCGACCTCTACGCCGGCCTGGCGCTCGGCGCGATCGTCTTCCCGGTCGGCTTCATGTTCGTGATTATCGGGCGCTCCGAGCTCTTCACGGAGAACTTCCTGATCCCCGTGACGGCGGTAGTACGCAAGGAGCGCACCCTGGTCTCACTGTTGCAGGTCTGGGGATTCTCCTGGCTCGGGAACATGGCGGCCTGCGCGGCGTTCGCGGCGCTGATCTCTATCCCGCAGGCGGTCGGGGCGCCTATCATGTACGGCTATACGATCTACACCGCCTACAAGCTGTCGTTGCCGCCGCTGGGCCTGTTCGTCTCCGCCGTGCTCGCCGGCATGATCATGACCGTGCTGACCTGGCTGCTGTTGGCGATTCGCGACCCGGTCGGCAAGATCCTGGCGATCTTCGCCGCCGGCTATGTGATCTTCGCCACGAACGTGTCGCACGCGATCGTCGGCGCCTCGCTGCTCTTCGTCGGTTTCCGGGTCGCCGGCTATCCCTTCTGGAGCCCCCTGATCTGGGTGGCCATCGCCACGCTCGGCAACCTCGCGGGCGGCGTGGGCGTCGTCACCCTCTTCCGCCACGTCCAGGTACGGGAAAAGAGCCGTACCGAACCCTGACCGAATTGTGGCATCGCATGTGCGGTACGGGTCCGAAGCGGTGTAAGCCAGGGAACGGCCCGCCGTAATGGGGCCGCTCCGCCCCGGCCTGTGTGCCGGCGCTGTCCGTGAGGCGACGGCGGGCTGGAGCCCGGTTGCGAAGAAGGGAACGATCACAGAAATGAAGGTTACGAAGCGACGGTATCTTGCCGTAGTACCGGCGATCCTGGTGTCGCTGGGGCTCGCCGCTTGCCAGGCATCGGGCGGATCGGCCAATGGCGCCAATACGTCCGCCGCTGGCCAAACGTCAACGTCCGGCAGCGGCGTCACCTCGGCCAGCACGGGCGCGACATCCGTCGGCAGCGGCGTCACCTCCGCCGGCACCGGCGTGACATCCGTCAGCGGCAGCGTCACCGCCAGCACCGGCATCACCTCGGTCAATAGCGCCAGCGCCTCGGGCAGTGCTACGCTCTCCCAGGCTGGCACCGGCACGAGCACGGCCGGCTCGCAGAGCGCCCGTACGGTGCTGGCCGCTGGGACGACAGCGTCGTGCACGCCGTCCACGACCGCGAGCAGTACGGCTTCCACGGCCACCAGCGGCGCCGCGAGCGGCGGTGGCCGTACCCTCACCGTGCCCGTCCCCCCGGAGAGCCGCCTGCTGGAGACCGGCGTCGCCGTGTTCGGGAATGGTGGGTCCACCAGCGCGAGCAGCGGGTTGACGTCGACCGGCACAACGGTCTCCTCCGGTAGCACCGCGGCGACGTCCGTCGGCACGGCGAGCAGCGGTTCCGCGTTGCAGGGCACCAGCTCGGGGACGTCGACCACCTCGCCGCTGGGCAGCCCGACCGTCCGCGTCTATCTCTCGACCTGCACCTCCGACCAGTTGGTCTCCTTCTATAGCGACAGCCTCGGCGGGCAAGGCTGGGCCGGCAACTTTAACGCCCCCGGCACCAGCGCCCTCGCCAACAACGCGCAGACCAGTACCGCCCGCAGCACCAGCACCGCGAGCGGTGCGGCGACCTCCGCCGCATCGACGCCGCGCGTCGGCAACTTCATCGGCATGGATAGTAACGGCGCGACCGTGTTGTTTGTGGAGCTCGGCAGCGCCGCCGCGCTGAACGGCGCGGGGACGACGAGCAGCGTGAGCAGCAGCGCGTCGTCGTCCTCGACCACCACCGGCAGCGCGACGACCAGCGCCTCCAGCGCGAGCGGTGCCGGCGGCCCGACCTATGTCGAGGTCATCGAGCAGCAGTTGCCGACGGCCAC
>JAICXR010000060.1 GCA_025980355.1 Chloroflexota bacterium
GGCTACGCCGCTTCCTGGACCGCGCCCCGGTCGAGCAACAGGCCTGGCTGCGTCTTCGGGCACTGTGGAGCGCCGCCTGGCTCGCCAACTGGTCAGGTGAGACGGCGACGGCGCGCGCCTACGCGACGGAAGGGCTGGCACTGGCCGAGGCGCGCCAGGACGAGGCGCTGCTCCCACGCTTCCTCTTCCTGTCCGCCGCGCCGGCCCTGCAGGACGGCGACCTGGTGGCGGCACAGGTAGTTGCCGAGCACGCGCTGGCGCTGGCCCGCCGGATCGGGTTGATCGGCGAGCAGAGTTTTCCGCTGATGCAGCTCGGGACGATCGCTCACCTGCGCGGCCAGGTGGGCGGCGCGTCTGCCGCCTACCGGGAGGCGCTGGCGCTCCGCGGTCGGAACAACCGGCAGTGGGCGCTGCGAAATCTGGGTTTCCTGGCGCTGGAAGGAGAACAGCCAGACGAGGCCTACGGATGCTTCCACGAGGCGCTGGTGGAGACCTGGAGTCTGCGTCAGGATTCCGCAGTGGTGGAGAACGTCAATGCCCTGGCGGCGCTGGCGCGAGAACGGGGGCAGTGGCAGCCGGCGGCGCGCCTGTTGGGGGCGGCGGACGCCGGGCTGGAGCGGCTGGGCGGCGGGCTGCCCGAACCGGTCGGCCGGCGGGAGCGGAAGCGGACGCTCGCGGCGGCCCGGGAGCACCTGGGCGAGCCGGCCTTCGCAGCCGCCTACGCCGCCGGACGGGCGCTGGCGCTGGAACAGGCGGTGCAGGAGGCGATGGCGACGGACGGCCATGATGGTTGACCGCGCCGCTGACCAGCCAAGGCGGCATCCAGGTCGCACGGCGTGCGGGACCGATGTGACGGTCGCTGCGCCTGCGGTGGACACGTCCCGGCCCTGATCGTGGCTGCTGGACTTCCATTGCTTCCTTTACGCCACGCTCCAGCTATCACAGCAAGTGGTAGCCGCGGGCGCGGAGGCGGAGCAGGGAGACCAACGCGGGAGAGGCGCGAACCTTAGGTCGACGGCCGGTCCGGCCGCTCCTCGCGCTCGGCAACAAGCTGGAGAAACGCCGCAAACTTGCGTTGGAAGTCCTCTTCGTCAATGCGCAGCGATTCCTTCTCCATGCGCGGCACGATCTCCACAAAAGCGCGCTTCAATTCCTCCAGGCCGAGCCGCCCGGCGTCGAGAAGGGCGAGTACATCGTCAATGTCCCGGCTGGCGCCGCGTTCGATCTTGGACAGCGCCGTCGAAACCGGATCGAAGGCGAACACGTCCAGATCGCCATAGCGAGCGAGAAATGGGCTCCGTTCTTCCCAACCAAGCGGCAATGGAATGAAGTCGCCCGGACCGACCGGTTCGACACTGAGGTCCATCGCGCGGATCAAGCGGCGCAGCGCGCCCTGGAACGCTTCCTGATGGATGGCATCGAGCTGGACGGTGTAATCGACATCCACGGTTTGCGCGCGGAATCCCGCACGCACCATTTGAGCTCCGCCAACGAGGTAGAGCCGGCCAGGGCCACGGAAATCGCGCCCAAGACGGCGCAGGAACTCTTCCAAGCGGACGCTGTTGACGGGGGCGCGTGGCATCAGGCGGTCCGTTCCCGAGCTTCGGTGCGTAGCCCCTCCAGGACGTGCTCGGCGACGTCATGCCAGCCGCGTTCGTAGGCGAACGGGAAGGGCTGGCCGGCGCGCAAGAGGTCGGCGACGGAGGTGAGGCAGGGACGCCCGTAATCAAGATCCGGTGACGGCACCCCTAACTCGCCGGCAACGTCGTCGGCGGCTATGACCGGCTGGCCGGGTAGGTAAATGCCGACGACAAAGCTCCAGTGCCGGCGTAGGGCAGCAGCGGCGAGGATGCTCGCGCGGACGATCAGGCGTAATCGCGCGTCGCTCACAAGGTTGGCGGCCACATCCAGCGCCACCGGCGCGGCCTCAGGGTGCCGAAAAAGCAGCGCCACGAGAGCATCGCGCAGGCGGGCTTGGGGAGCGCGGGCGAGATCGAGGATCAGCGCCTGCAGCGGAACACCGGCTTGCTCGTGATAGGGCGAGGCGCGTCCGTCCCAGGTGCTGCCACCCGTCAGATACCGCACGTCGTAGACCGCCAGACGGTCAACAAGGTCATCCCAGCGCCGGTCAGCCTCGGACCGGCTGTCGGCCTTCGTCATCGTCATCATTCCCGACCCATTGAATTAGGACGAACTCGTAGCCCGAAGCGCGGCGGTCACCTGCGGCGCCGCCTGGGCGAAGGCGGTGCGAGCGGTGTTGGTGTTCTTGTTGTAGACGGCGTCGATCACCGGGTTGAGAATGGCCAGCGCCTTCGGGTCGTTGGAGAAGCGCAGTTGGGGCCGCGCCTGCGCCAGGGCGGTCACGAACACCTCCAGGTTCGCGGTCTGCAAGGTCGGCGTGAGGGAGCGCACGCTCGCCAACCATTCCTTGGCCAGCGACTGGCGCGCCGGCTGCATCTGCTCGACCTCGATCAGCATCCGCGCCCAGGCCGGTTGGGTCACGAACCGCAACAACTGCCAGGCGCCATCGGTATTCTTGCTCGCGCTGCCCTTGAGCAGCGCATAGCAGTCGGTGGTGTGGTAGTTGGCGGTCTTCCCGGTCGGGCCGAGCGGATTCGGGAAGAAATCCAACTCGAGCTGAGGATGCTGGAGACGCAGGTCGCGCAGCGACGAGGAGCCGCTCTCCTCGGTGGCAAACTTGGCGTTGCCGAAGAGGTCGCTCCCCAGCGCCTTCACGTCGTTGGGTTGCGGGGCGATATGGTCCTTCCAGATGAGGTCCTGGACGTACTGCAGGGCATCTAATGCCGCCGGCTGGTCCAGCAAGCACTTTGCATTGTCGTTGGGATCGACGACCTCCCCGCCCCAACTCCAGACGATCTGGGAGAGGAAGCCGCTCAGGTTCGCCATACCATTATTCAAAGCAAACTGCGTGTAGGTGTCGCCCTGCTTCTTCGTGAGCGACGCCCCCGCGCTACGCAACTGATCCCAGGTCGTTTTCGCCGTCGGGAAGTCGACGCCAGCCTGGCGGAACAGCGCCTTATTGCCGAAATAGACGTGGCTGGAGCAGTACTTGGGCAGGGCATACTGGTGGCCCTTGTCGAAAAACATGTGGTACTGGCTCGGTAACCAGTCCGCAATCTCGGCCTTGCTGACGTCACGCGCCACCTGGGCGCTGATGTCGAGGATGGCGTCGCGGTCAATCAAGCTGAAGAGCGGATCGCCATACGCCTTGGTCACGTCGGGGGCGCTGCCGGAAGCCACCTGAACCAGGAGCTTTTCTTCAAAGGCACCGGGGATGTCCGGGTCGAGTTCCACCTGGTAGCCGGTCTGCTGCGTGAACTGCTTCAAGAGATCCTGCTTGGGCGCTTCGGACGGCTGACTGTCGTAGTCGAAGAGGCGCAGCGTCCCTTGCCCCTTGCTCACCACACCAGTCTGCGCCGAAACGGCCGTCGAGGAGGTTGACGTGGCGGCGCTCGCCGTCGTGAGCGTGTTCACCGCTGCACCCGACGCCGACGTCGAGGTTATGGAGCCGCTGGTGGTCACGGCCGACGTTGCGGTGGTCGCCGCGGCGACGCCGGTCGCCGTGGCCGTGGTGCTACCGGTTCCCGCGGTTGCCCCGCCGCCGCAGGCCGCAAGCAGGCCGGGACCGGTGAGCCCGACGGCGCCGCAGCCCGCCCACCGCAACAGCGCCCGCCGCGATAGGCCGGAACCCCTCCGTATTGCCTCAATGCCACCGCGCCCTAGCGTCAGATCCCTCACCATCGCGAAGTCCTTCCCCTCCCTACCCAGTCGCTGGTATCCCAGGTCCAATGATGGCGACGCCGTCCGTCGCGGTCAACGTTGTCAGTGGCGAGGCCGTGGAGTCGCCATCGCCGGCTGCTATTTGCCGCGCGGCAAGGCTTGTGCCAGGCCCATGCTATTTCCCGGCGGCGTGCCGCCCCAAAGTCCGTGGTGCGCCGTCATGCTAGCCTACAGGGAGGCATAGGAGGTCCCGATGAGCGTGTATCCCCCGGTGGAATCATCGCCCCTGCTTGATCCCGACTACGTGGATTCCGAGGAGCAGGACGAGCCGTTGGCGGGCCAAGACCACCGGCTGACGATTAACTACGTATTTCACGCGTTCAACACGCGCCTCTCTGGCCCCGACTGCTTCGTTGCGGCCGAGTTGCGCGTCCACCGCAACCCGAGGAACCTGCGCGACTACAAGGAACCGGACGTGATGGTGGCACTCGGCGTGGCGGACGGCATACGCGAACGCTACATCATCCCCGATGAAGGCAAGGCCCCGGATCTGGTAATCGAGGCGCTGTCGCCCAGTTCGGAGCAGAATAGCGACCTGGACGAAAAGAAGACCTGGTACGCCAAGGAGGGGGTGCGGGAGTACATCGTGGTGGACCCGCAGGGCAAGTTCCCCACGCAGCCGCGCCTGCAGCGGTTCCGATTGGAACTCGGGGCGGACGCGCCGGCCGAGCTGGCGGACCCGGATGGCGTCCTGCGCAGCCGGCTGATCCCGTTCGGGTTGACGGTGCACGACGACTGGGTGCGGGTGGTGGACCTGGCGACGGGCGAACTCGTGCCGACGCCGAAGGAGAGCGAGCAGCGGCGGCTGGCGGCGGAGCGAGAGGCGCGGGAGGCCCTCGCACGCGCCTGGGAGGCCAACGCGCTGGCCGAGGCGGCGGAGGCGCGGGCGAGCGCGCTGGAAACGGAGCTTGCCCGCCTGCGCCGGCTCTTGCAGGAGCGCGACACCGACCGGGCTTGATCGCGACGGCAAGTATCGGGAGCGTCCGCTTCCGTCGGTCCGGCAACCCTGCCGACGGGATCTATCGCGATCAAGCTTCACTAAATGGTCACCCAGCACCCCTGGTCGTTCGAGTCCAGCGCCGCCTGGACGACCTGCTGCGCCTTCCAGCCATCGTAGAAGCTGGGCGAGAGCGGCTGGTCGGCCAGGATCGCGTCGATGAAGAGGCGGTCACCGACCGGCTCGCGCGTGAGGCGCTCCAGCGACTGGACAATCGGCGGCTTGTTCAGATCGACGATTCCCAGCAGGTCGTCGGGAATCGGCAGCGGGCGGAGCCGCGGCTCACCCCGGCGGGCACCCCGGACCGCGTCGCCGTTGAGGAAGTCGTAGTCAACCTCCGTCAAGGCAGAAGCGGAGCGGGTGTGCGCCGCCAAGCGGCATTGCCGTGGCGGCGACCTTGACACACGGCCTATACTGACGTGTTGGTTCATCCGTCGATCGCCCCTAGGCGGCGGCATTTCCGCGATTGCACGTAGGAGGATAGCCAGTGGCACTTTTCATGGCGCAGTTCACCTACACCCCGGAAGCCTGGGCACGCCTCGCCAAACGGCCGGAGGACCGCAGCGTCGGCCTGAAGGCCACCTTGGATCAAGTTGGGGGGCGGCTCCTCCACCTATACTACTGCTTCGGCGAGTACGATGGCGTGGTGATTTTCGAAGCCCCTGACGACGTTGCCGGAGCCATACTCCCCCTGGCGGCGAACGTGGCCGGCCATCTCAAAGCCATCAAGACGACCAAACTCATCAGCGTCGAAGACGCGATGACGATCATGCAGAAGGTCGGCGCGGTGACCTATAAGGCCCCTACCGGCTAAGCGCCCGCTGCTCCGCCGCGGAGCGTATCGCGGCTCGCCGGAACCTACCGGCGCGTGCCGAGCGCCTCCCCACGTGCGGCGTCAGAGCCCCTCACAGCCATATTTTGACACTGGCGTTCGACCCGGCCGCCACCGCCTCTACGTCGTCACCAATGACGCCGCCCTGACGGTGGTGGACACGCGCGCCGACGCCGTCCTCGCCGGCTTCAGCCGGTTGGGACCAGGCGCCCGGCGGTCAGTCCTCGAAAATCGCGACGGCGCGGACCGGGGCGGCGGTGGTCCCGGTCCACTTGACGGGGAAGGCCGCCATTTTGAAGCCGGTGAAGGGGGCAAGCTGGTCCAGGTTGGTCAGGTTCTCCAGGTGGTAGTACTCGTGGTCGAGCATGACGCGGTGCGCCTCCCAGAACTGCCGGCGCTCGAACATGGCCCACACCGGCGGATCGAAGGTGACGGCGTCGATGCCCATGACGCAGATCCCCTGCTCAATCAGCCAGAGTGTCGCCTCGGCGGTCATGCCGCTGTGATCGGTGAGGTAGCGGTCCTCGTGCTGATAGCTGCCGGCACCAGTCATGATCAGGACGATGTCGCGGGGCTTGAGCGGGTAGTCCAGCTTGCCGAGCGCGGCCTGCACGTCGGCGGCCGTGATGCCCGCCCCGCGCTCCTTGTGCCGGAAATCCAGCACCACGCCGTCGCCGTAACAATCGTCGATCGGGATGGTCTCGGGGCCGGGGCCGTCGTGGCGGAGGTGCTTCAGCGCGTCGATGTGGGTGCCGACGTGGTCGCTCATCACCGCCATGTAGCTGGCCGTCAGGGAGGTGACCCCGTATTTCGCCGCGCCGATGTGCTCGGCAAACTCCTCCCAGGTCTCGTACATGAGCAGCGCCGGACGGACGATGCGGGGGAAGGTCACCATGTTGTTGTGCACCGGCATGCTCAGGTCGATGATCCGTCTGCTACCCATCGTCATTCCTTCTCGTGTATGCGGGACCGTTGCTGCCACCGGCGGGGGACGACGTCACTGGATGACCCAACCGCCGTCGACGTAGAGGCACTGGCCGGTGACATAGGCCGCGTCGGGCGACAGCAGGAACGCGACGACGGTGGCGATCTCTTCCGGCTGGCCGGCACGGTGCATGGCGATCTTGTCCAGCACCACCGGCAGGACCTGGGGATCGTCCATGACCCAGCGCGTCATATCCGTGGCGATCAGGCCCGGATTGACGCAGTTCACCCGGATGTTGTTGGCGGCCAGTTCGGTGGCCATGTTGCGGGTGAGCGCCTCGACACCGCGTTTCGAGGGCGCATAGTGGGTGCGTCCCGGGAGCGCCATACCGGCCTGGATCGACCCGATATTGACGATCGCCCCGCCGACCTGCCGTTCGACGAGGCGGCGGACCACGGCGCGGGCGACGAGCCACTCGCCTTTCAGGTTCACCCCGATCACCTGATCGAACTGCTCCTCCGTGAGATCCAGCATGGGGACGATGGTCTCGATCCCGGCGTTGTTCACCAGGAGGCGGGGGAGGCCAAGCTCCGCGCAGACGCGCTCCACCATGGCGTCCACCTGCGCCGCCTTGGAGACGTCCGCCTGCAGCCAGAGCGCGCGCCGGCCCAGTGCGCGCGCTTCGTGTGCCACCCGCTCGCCCTGGGCCTGCACGTCGCAGACGGCGATGTCGGCGCCGGAGGCGGCTAGGTGGAGGGCGACGGCGCGGCCGATGCCGCGGCCCGCCCCCGTGACGAGGGCGACCTGCCCGCTGAAGTCGGCCATCGGCAATTCCTTTCCTCAGACTCGTTGCCCGGCCCGAGTGTTCGGCAGGCCGTTGCCGCCCTCCGGCGTCGCCGTCCCCGGATAGCGGTGATCGACGACGTCGCGCATGATCTCCAGGGTGTGCTCCCGGGCGGCCTGCTCGGCACGGGCGGCGTCGCCGGACTGCAAGGCCGCCAGGACGTCGCGATGGCGCGTGGCGAGGGCGGCCAGCCCGTAGCCGCGCTGCTGGGCCCCGCTGAACAGCGTCCAGGCGTGCGGGCCGAGGCTCGTCCAGAGGCGGAGCAGCACCCGGTTGCCGGAAATCTCGCAGATCGCCTGATGAAACTTGACGTCGGCTTGCAGCAGGCCTGCCGAGTCGCCGTGCTCTGCACAGCGTTGCATCACGTCACACAGCCCGGCCAGGCGCGCGGTGTCCGCCGGTGTCATGCGCTGGGCGGCGAGGCGGGCGGCAAACCCCTCCAGCTCGACGCGGGCGGAGTAGGCGTCGAGGACGCGTTCCCGGGTCAGCTCCGCCACCACCGCCCCCCGCCGCGGCCGGTATTCCACCAGCCCATCCTGTTCGAGCTGGCGAATCGCCTCGCGCAACGGGCCGCGGCTGATCCCCATCTGCCGGGCGATCTCCGCTTCGACCAGCCGTTCGCCGGGCGGCAGGTGGCCGAGCAGGATCGCCTCGTAGAGGGCGGCATAGGCGTCGTGGCGCAGCGGCCGAAACTCCGGCGCTTGCTTAAAGAGGCTCGTCGCTGCCACGGCCCGTTCGCCCTCTACCTGCTACCTGTTGACAGATCGCAGCATACAGGGTACAGTGCCGCGTGTCAAGCGGAGGTCGGCCGGCCACGCTCCCGCGGGCAGCCGCCACCCCTGCCGTCTTCCTTGCAGCGACAGGAATGCCAACATGCCTTCCCCACGGTGGTCACAGCGGCTGTCCCGGCGCACGGCGCTGACGGCGAGTGCGCAGGTTCTTGCGGCGGTGGCGCTCTCGGCCTGTGGCGCCACGGCGACGGTCTCCACGTCGTCCCAGCCGGCTGCCGCCCCGACGACGGCGTCCGCAACCTCGACGACGGCGCCGGCAGCGACTAGTTCAGTGCCGAGCGCCGCGAGTGCCGGAACGGCGACGACCACCAGCACGCCGACGTCCGCCAGTGCGTCCACGGCGACGCCCAGCAATTCCGCCTCCGCGACGGCCAGCAGCACATCGACGAGCGCAGCGGCGGCCGCGGCGAGCAGCGCCGCCCCCACGCCGACGGTGAACCCGAACGCGGTCAACGTGCAGAGCTACGGGTTCACCATCGGCTATGTCGACGCCCTGGCGCAGTTCTCCAAGCAGAACCCCTCGATCCAGACCCAGCTCACGACGGGGCCGTTCCCGGCCAAGTTCTTGACCCTGGCCGCAGCGGGCACGCCGCCCGACGTGCTCTTCGTCCCGTCCGGCGGCAGTGTGCTCAGCTACGCCAGCCAGCAGTTGCTGCTGCCCCTCGACCAGTACCTGCAGGCTGAGAAGGTCTCTTCCGCCGACTTCTATACCCCGGCCTGGAATGAGAACCTGTACCAGGGGAAGGTCTACGCCATCACCAACGAGGTCGACCCCAACTTCGCCCTCGTCTACAACAAGGCGCTGTTCCAGCAACTGGGCATCGCCAAGCCGCCGGCGACGACGCAGGAGTTGGACGACGCCAACGCCAAGTTCTATCAGTCGCAGGGCGGCACGATCAAGCGGCTCGGCATCCTGCCACCCTGGCTGACCTATGGCACGGGCAACTCGTTGCTCACCTGGTTCGCCGTCTACGGCGGCGGCTTCCTCGATCCGAGCGACCCCAAGAAGCTGAACGTCCTCCAACCGGCCGACGTGACGACGATGACCTGGATGAAGCAGTACGCCGACCACTTTGGCGGCTACGACAGCATCACCAAGTTCGTCCAGTCGTGGGGGCCATCCTTGATCTACAAGGGCTACGTCAGCGCCTTCGTGAACGGCCAGGTCGCCATGGGACCGATGGTCTCGGCCAACTACAAGAGCCTGCTCGACGCGGCGAAGGGCGGCACCTACGACGGCCAGTTCGCCCTGGCCCTGATGCCGGCCGGGCCGAACGTCAAGCCCGATCCCTCCTGGCTCGGTGGGTGGGGACTCGGCATCCCCAACGGCAGCAAGAAGGTCGACCAGGCCTGGCAGGTTCTGGCCTGGATGAACGCTTCGCCGGACGGCACGGACCTCTGGGCCGGTCTCAACAACTTCCTGCCCGGCTACAAGAAGTCGGCCTTCTATAGCAAGAACACCGGCAACCCGCTGGTCACCGGCTACCAGGAGGTGTTGGCCGGTGCCCACCTGGTGCCGCCGGCGCTGGGCAGCGCCCCGGGCGACCCGGCCGGCGACCTGCTCAATGCAGTGGTGCAGGGCAAGTCCGATGTGAACACGGCGCTCACGCAGTATCAGCAAGTCGTCAGCGCCGCCTACAGCAAGATCGACTATCAGGTGCCGGGCGCATTCTAACGGCCCTTTTTCCGGCGCTGGCGATTCGTGGCAGGCCACGTCACGGCGAGGGGCGGCGATCTGTTGACAGATCGCAGCCTACAGGGTACAGTGCGGCCGGTGAAGCACCGCCCTAACCGTGGAGATGGCGCCGTGCGCCATCTCCCGCTATGTCGTCGTAGCCAGAGGATTGGA
Source organism: Chloroflexota bacterium (assembly GCA_025980355.1). Classification (GTDB taxonomy): domain Bacteria; phylum Chloroflexota; class UBA4733; order UBA4733; family UBA4733; genus UBA4733. Next base: position 10,040 of record JAICXR010000060.1, read on the forward strand.
GTGCCAGGATGCCTTCTCCACGATGGTCCCATCGGTACGTCTCCCGGCGCGCAGCGCTCATGGCGAGCGTGCAAGCCCTAGCGGCCGTTGGCCTCGCCGCCTGCGGAGCGTCCGCGACGGTCTCCACGTCGTCCCAGTCGACGGCCGCGCCAACGACGGCATCGGCGGCGACGACGACAGCGCCAACGACGTCGTCGGCGACGACCTCTGCCGCCACAACGTCGGCGTCCAGCGCGCCGAGCACGACGGCGGCGTCCACATCCACCACGGCGAGCGCGGCGTCGGCGGCCGCCAGCGCGTCGACGGCGACCACCAGCACCGCGAGCACGGCCAGTACGACCACGGCCAGCGCGACCGCCTCCGCCTCTACTGCCGTCCCCACGCCGAATCCGAACGCGTTGCAGGTCTGGCAGCCGGGCTGGAGCGCCACCAGCGACATCGTCAAGGGGTATCAGCAGTCGCTGGACATGCTGGCGGCCAAGAACTCGAAGTTGACCGCGCAGGTCCAACTGGGGACGCCATTCCCGGACAAGTTCTTGACGGCCTCGGCCGCCGGCACCCCGCCGGACCTCGTCTTCATCCCCCCGGAAGGCGGCTGGCCGCAGAACTGGGCCAATAAGCAGATCATCAAGAATCTCGACAGCAACTTTCAGCAGGCCAAGCTGTCGGTCAACGACTACTTCGCCCCGGCCTGGCAAGGGAGCCTCTTCCAGGGGCACCAGTACGTCATGCCGATCGAAGTCGATCCGAACTTCCCTCTGGTCTACAACAAGGCGTTGCTGCAGGAAGTGGGCATTACGCAGCCGCCGGCCACGGTGACCGAGCTGGACGACGCCAACCAGAAGCTCTACCGGAAGACCGGGAATGATATCAGCCGCCTGGGCATCTTCCCGCCCTGGATGACCTACGGGTCGGGCAACGCCTTGCTCACCTACTTCGGCGTCTTCGGCGGAGGCTATTTCCCGCCCGGTTCGACGGACCAGACCAAGCTCGACATGACGCAGGCGGGGAACGTCGCCGCGCTGAGCTGGATGAAGAAGTACGCCGACCAGTTCGGCGGCTACGACGCCATCCAGGCTTTCGCCAAGACCTGGGGCAAGGACGGCTACGTCGACGGCGTCGGCCACGCCTTCCTGGCGATGGGACCGATGGTGTCGGCCAACTACACTTCGGCGGTGAAGGCGGCCAAGGGGAGCGCCTACGCCGACTCGTTCGCCGCCGCTGTCATGCCGGTCGCGAGCGGCGTCAAGCCCGACCCGGGCTGGCTGGGCGGCTGGGCCATGGGCATCCCCAACGGGGCCAAGCGGCCCGACGATTCCTGGACGGCGCTGGCCTGGCTGGGCGGATCGGCGGAGGGGACGGACGCCTGGGCGGAGATCAACGGCTTCCTGCCCGGCTTCAAGTCGTCGCCCTACTTCACCAAGAAGGCCTCCGACCCGGTGGTGAGCGTCTACATCAAGGTCTTGCAGGATGCCTACGTGGTGGCACCCTCGCCGCTCGGCTGGCAGGATATCCCCGCCAAGGCCTACGACACCTTGCTCCTCGATACGGTGCAGGGCAAGACCGACATCAACACGGCGCTCCAGCAGTTCCAGCAGGTGGCCCAGGCCGCGCTGGACAAGGCGAAGAGCTCGTAGGCTCGTGCCACGCTATCGCGCCGCGATCATCGGCTGCGGGCGGATCGCCC
>JAICXR010000381.1 GCA_025980355.1 Chloroflexota bacterium
CGGGGTCCCGAACGCGACCGTCCTGCTCAGCGACGCCTATTCCGCCGTCCAGGGCCGGCGCTTCGATGTGATCGCCACCAACCCGCCGTTCCACCAGCATTCCAAGGAGACCCGGGACGTCGCGGAGCGCTTCTTGCGGGAGGCGCCCGACCATCTCCGCCCCGGCGGGCGCCTGTTCGTCGTGGCGAACGCCTTCCTTGCCTACCAGCGCAGCATGGCGCGCGTGTTCGACGATGTCCAGGTGGTCGCGTCAACGCCCGGCTATCGGGTGCTCTGCGGCCTGGTCGGTCCGCCGGACGCGCTTGGCGCGCTGTAAGACGCCCGAAGCAACCGGCAGTGTTACACTACTCGGGTTGAGAACGAAACGCCAAAATGCAAACAATTGAGCGCGTGCGCGGCATGCTGGATGCCCCGCCGGAGAGCGCCGAACACCTCGGCGCGCTCAGCGCGGCGCTCCTCGCCCATTTTGCCGGCTACGGCTATCGCCCGGTGCAGGTGCCGCTCGTCGAATTTGCGGAGCTCTTCTTGCGCAAGTCCGGCGCCGACGTCAGCGCCCGGCTGTACAGCTTCACGGATCAGGGTGGGCGTCGCCTGGCGCTCCGCCCCGAGCTCACCGCGCCGGTGCTGCGGGCCTTCCTTCAACAAGCCAATCAGCCGCCGTTGCCGGCGCGCCTGTCGTATTCCGGCCCCGTATTTCGCTACGAGAAGCCGCAACGCGGGCGCTACCGCCAGTTCACCCAGGCGGGCGTGGAGCTGATCGGCGCCGAGCCGCCCTACGCCGACGCCGAGCTCCTGAAGATGACGGCCGAAGCGCCCGCGCTGCTGGGCCTCCGCGAGACGCGCATGGTGATCGGGCACCTGGGGATCGTCCTGGCCTTCCTGTCCGCGCTGGAAATCGACGGCCGCACCGAAGCGATCCTGCTCCAGGGCCTGGAGACGCTGAAGAAAGGGCAGGAGGGCGCCCACATCCTGCGCCGGCTGCTCGGGCTGGAGACGGACGGCGCGGACCCACTGCTCACGACGGCACCGACGCTGCCGGGCGACCCGCAGGTGCAGTCCATCCTCGCCGGCATGCCGCGCCCGGACGCCATCCTGCTCGTGCGCTCGCTGCTCGGCTCCATCAACACCGACGTCGGCGGCGGCCGGGAACCGGAGGAGATCGTTGATCGCCTGCTGGAGCGACTGCGCGCCGGCGATCAGCGAGGCAAGGCGGAACGCGCGATCGCCTTCATCCTGGATCTCAGCCGCCTGGCCGGACCACGCCCCGTGGCATTGCAACAGGCGGAAGATCTCATTCGCCGCTACCGTCTGCCCGTCGAGCCGCTGCTGGAACTGGAACGGGTCTGCCAGGCGCTCGACAGCATGGACTTCGACTGGTCCAACGTGACGATCGACCTGTCCCTGGGCCGTGGCCTGCAGTACTACACCGGGCTTGTCTTCGAAGTCTATGGCACGGGCTTGGGCAGTGAAGACCAGCTCTGCGGTGGCGGTCGCTACGACGGCCTGGCCGCGGCGCTCGGGAGCAAGCAGCCGCTCCCCGCCCTGGGCTGCTCCTGGGGGCTGGAACGCCTGCGCCTGCTCACCGAGCCACTGGCGAGCGACCATTGGCTCGACGCCCTGGTTGTCCCGTCCGAGACCACCTTCGGCTACGCCAATACGGTCGCCCATGCCCTGCGGGCGCGAGGCATGCGGGTGGAGCTGGAACTGCGCCAGCGGAACCTCCGCGCCTCCATCGCCTATGCCGCCCGCCAGGGGGCGCGCTGGCTGTTGGTCGCCGGCGAGCGGGAACTGGCCACCGAGACCGTCACCGCGCGCCGCCTCGGCGCCGGCCAGGAGCAGGCGCTCGCCCTGGCGACGTTGCGGGCCGAAGGGCTGCCGCAGCCATGACGACGGCCCACGAGCACGGACTGCGCCTCGCCCTGCCCAGCAAAGGTCGCCCCTACGACGCGACACTCGACTTCCTCGCGGACTGCGGCCTGGCGGTGTCCCGGCCCAATCCGCGCCAGTACGTGGCCTCCATCCCCGCGCTACCGGACGTCACCGTCGTGTTCGACCACTCCCGAGAGATCCCGGAAAAGCTCCGCGACGGCAGTGTCGACGTCGGCATCACCGGCACCGATTCTCTGTACGAGACCGGCGAAGAGGACGACGAGCGGGCCGCCGTGATCGCCTACGACCTCGGCTTCATGCGGGCCCAGTTGACCCTCGCCGTGCCCGACGCCTGGATCGACGTCTGGACCCTGCACGACCTGGCCGACCTCTCCGTGCGCTTCCGCGATCGCAGCCGGACGTTGCGCATCGCCAGCGATTCGCCGAACCTGACGCGCCAGTTCCTGCACCGCCAGGGCATCTATTACGCCGAGGTGATCGAACAGCCCGGCGCGGTGGAAAGCGCGCCCATGATGGGCTATGCCGACGCGATCAGCGTCCTGACGTCGACCGGCACAAGCTTGCGCGAGAACCGGTTGAAGACGGTCGAGGGCGGCACGGTGCTGCACGCGGCCCAGTGCCTCGTCGCCAACCTGGTGAACCTGCGCCGCCAGCCGGAGAAGGTAGCGCCGCTCGCCCGCATCCTGGAGCTCGTCGAAGCCCGCCAGCAGGCGCGTGACCTGATCAGTGTCGTAGCCAACATGCGCGGTCCCTCGGCTGAGGCGGTGGCCGCCCACATATGGTCCCAGCCGGACCTTGCCGGGTTGCAGGGGCCAACGGTTGCTCCCGTCTACGGTCAGCCGGGGTCCGACGGCACCTGGTACGCCGTCACGGTCGTGGTGCCGACCACGCGGCTCCTGGCCGCGGTGGAACATTTCCGCCAGTCCGGCGGGACGGGCATCACCGCCATCCCCGCCCGCTACGTCTTCGACCGCCATTGCCGGTCCTACGAGGCATTAGCGGCACGACTGCGCGGGACGGGCCCTCTCTCCTGACCTCTCCCCCAAGACTGGGGGAGAGGAACGCGCTTGGGACGATCGATGCGTCCTTGGAACGCCGTCGTGCGTTCCTTATTCCGGGTGAGCTACCAATCGCTCACTCCTGGCTCTCCCCCAGGATTGGGGGAGAGATGCCGAAGGCAGAGAGAGGGCCGGTCCGCCGCGGCGGACGCCTCCCGAGCAACACCGAGAATGAAGGGGAATGGCGATGACCGCCTATGTGATCCGGCGGGTCCTCTGGATCATTCCGGTCATGTTCGTCATTTCGCTCATCACCTTCATCCTGATGCATGCCACGCCGGGCGGTCCCTTCGATACGGAGAAGGCGCATTCGGCGGCGGTCACCGCCAACCTGGAACACAAGTATGGCCTGGATAAGCCCGTACCAGAACAGTACCTCCTCTACGTCGGACACGCCCTGCAGGGCGACCTGGGCATCTCCTTCACGTACCAGGACCGTAATGTGCGCGACATTATCGCCAGCGGCATGCCCACCACCGGGCGGCTGGCGGGGCTTGCCCTGGTGGTCGCCCTGGTGATCGGGATCTCGTTGGGCACGGTCTCCGCCTTGCGGCAGAATACCTGGGCCGACTACGTCTCGCTCACCTTCGCCACCGCCGGCGCCAGCACACCGAATTTTGTCTGGGCCATGATCCTCATTGTCGTTTTCGCGTTGACGTTCCACTGGATGCCGACCGGCGGCTGGGGCCAGCCGAAACAGATGGTGCTGCCGGTGTTGGCCCTGGCCTTCACGCCGGCGGCCTACCTGGCCCGCATCACGCGCGCCAGTGTCCTGGAAGTGCGCAATCAGGACTACGTCCGAACCGCGCGGGCCAAGGGGGTCGGCAGTCGCC
>JAICXR010000170.1 GCA_025980355.1 Chloroflexota bacterium
ACCAGGGCGACGAGGGCGCCGCCATCCACCCGCTCCCAGCGGCGCTCGATCGTCAGGAAGAGCGGCGCCTGGCCGTCGGCCGAGAGCACGCTCAGGCGCTCCTCGACGTCCAGCCCCACCCCGACGGTCACGCCCATCCCGCGCTCCGCCAGGAAGCGGCTGCTGCGCCACCAGCGTTGCGGACTGTCGTAGCCCACACTGGTCCAGTGGAAGATGCCGAGCCGCCCGTCGGCGAACTCGACGAGGCCATGCTCCTGCGTCTCGCTGTCGACCGTGCCGTTGCCGCTCCCGCCGGAGATATAGGGCGCGAGGCCGTAGCGGGCCACGGCGCCGGTGACCTGCGCCGGCACGGCATCAAAGCCCAGGTAGCTGCGCAGCACGCTCACGCCGTGATAGCCGTGGCCGGCGAAATCGTTGAAGGAACTGTGGACGCGCCCGAAGAGGCCCGAAGCGATGAGCCGGAGCTTGAGCTGCTCCAGGGGACGGCGGTGGAACTGCTCCGCCACCTCGACCTTGACGCCGCGCCGCCGCCGCGATGATGGCATCGGCTTCGTCCAGCCTCGCCGCGATCGGCGTTTCCAGCAGCACATGCAGGCCGTGTTCCACGGCCAAGCGTCCGACCTCGCCGTTGGCGCGGGACGAGACCGACACGATGCCGATCTGCGGCGCCATCTCCTGGACCAGGCGACCAAGGTCGGTGTACCAGGGAACGGCGAGACTGCGCCCGAGCTGTTCGGCGGAAGCGGCGCTCCGCCCCCAGATGGCGACGAGGTGCACCTCGCTCGTTAGACCCTGGAGGAGTGGCCCATACAGGTAGTCGGAGCGGGCCCCGGTCCCGACGATGGCGACCCGGAGCGGCGCTCTTTTATGTCCGATCACGTCCATAGCGTCTGACCCTCCTGGCCGCAACGTCGTCGTCCCCTTGCCCGTCGCCGCGGGGGACGCGGCTGGTGACACTCCTGGCGGTTCCGTCGCGCCGGATTGGGGGCGGGAAGGAGCGCCTCGTGCTGATGGACCGGCCCGTCCCCGGCCAATGCTACTATACTGCGCCACCGGGATGTTGCCATCCCATTCTCGGAGGAAGGTCGCCATGGCTACTGACGCTGCGCCCCGGGGCATCTGGGTCGATACCGCTTTTGCAGAGCAGTACGACCTGACCTTCGCCCGCCAGGTCGCGCCCATCGTCGCCCGCGCCCTCCTGGCGCTCGCCGCGCCGACGCCGGCATCGCTGGTGCTGGAAGCCGCCTGCGGCACCGGCGCCTTCACCCTCCCCCTCGCCCAGGCGCTCGGACCGGCGGGCCGGCTGGTGAGTTCCGATCAAGCGGCCGCCATGCTGCGTGTCGCGGCGCGCAAGTCGCCGTTGTCGCGGAGCGCCCAAACGGCGTTTGTCCTGCAAGATCTGCTGGCGCTTGCCAGCCGGCCCGAGACGTTCGACCTGGTGGCCTGTAATCTGGGGATGCACGTCGTCTCCGATCCGGCCAGGGCCTGCCGCGAGTTGGGGCGGGTGTTGCGGCCGGGCGGGCGGCTCGCCTTTTCCGTGCCCGGTGACTGGTCGCTGGAACCGTTCTGGACCTACTTCTGGGAGCGCTGCCGCGGGCCGGATGCGATGGCGGCCCTGCGCCAGGCCGGCCCGGCCTGGACCCCGGATCACATCGCTGCGGCGCTGGACCGCGATCGACTTCAGTGGCGGCAGCACGTCGAGCGTGCCGGCTTCGAGCAGGTGGTAACATCCGTCGATTCCGACATCGCCTGGTTCTCCTCGGCGGAGGATTTCCTCGCCGGGAACCCTTTCGGCCACATCGGGCGAGCGCGCGACATGTTCAGCGACCGGGACGTTGGCGAGTGCGTCTTCCGTGATATTGAAGCCCGGCTGCGGGCGGACGCCTCGGCGCACGGCGTCCCGATGCAGGTCACCGTCCTCAGCGTCCTGGCCTACCGACCGCCGGTGGAGGGAGCAGGCATACCTCGCCGTGCCGAAAGAGGTCCCGCTCGGCCTTCGCGCGAAGCTTGAGCGGTTCACGAAAGCGTCCGGGAGGTCCGGAGGGGGCGCGGCCGCTGGGTGAGTGCGTGATCAACTGCTCGCTTGGCACCGGCGCATGCTGGGTCTTGCGCAGCGGCCTGATTTGGCGATACTGCCGTGCTCTCCTGAACCCCGCACCGCTCTGGCCCGACCTGCCACGTACGACTTCAACGACGCCGACGGGATCGTCTCCTTATACGCCGGCAGCTAATCGGTACCCTGCTGTTTATTTTGGCGCTCGTTGGTCGCAGGTCCACTGATCCATCGGCATCGACCGCCGCCGTGCCAAGCTACCGATACGGGCTTCGGACATGCTCACGACAACGGTAACGTCTCATTCCGTGTGGGAACAGGTGTGGGAATCGCTGTGGGAACCGGCGGAAAACTACGACTCATGTCGGGATCCGCGCGGCACGGTCCCAGAGGAAATGGGGCCAGATGCAACACTCCAGGACGCCTTGCAGCCCTCTCTTAATCAGCTGGTTCCGGGTTCGAGTCCCGGGCGGCTCACCCATTTCCCCTCCGGGGAACGCTGCTATTCACCCGCTCACCGCACCCGGATTTGGCCCGGTCCCCCGAATCGTCCCCCTAATTGCGCTGGGACGACGTGCCGTGGCCCCGCCGTCGGGTCACGGCGCCAGGCTGCCCGTCAATATCGGCCTCGTCCGCACCCGCCGCCGCGCAACGGCGCGCGGCCGCCGCAGCATGCGCTTCGTTCGGCGCTACCGGACGCGCAGTCCGGCGACGAGTCGGGAACGTCCGGGAATGCGCGTGCCGGCCGGCCCTATTCCCCCTGGTCCCCGGGCGTCTCCGAGTCCTGCCGGAGGAACGCCCGCTGCACCCGCGCGGCGGCATCGGCGTCGAGCCCCTGGACGCTGTGGGTATAGGTGTCGAGCGTCAGCGCGACGCTGGCGTGCCCCAACCGTTCGCTGGCCACCTTGGGGTGGACGCCGGCGGCCAGCAGCGCGGTGGCGTGGGCGTGGCGCAGGTCGTAGAGCCGGATCGTCTCCGGCAGGCCACTGCGGCGGAGCAGCCGCTTGAAGGAGCGGACCACGTTGCGCGGCTGGAGCGGGGTGCCGGAGTGGCTGCAGAAGACGAGGCCGGCGTCCTGGTACGCCGCCCCCAGCGCCCGCCGCTCGTCCCATTGCCGTTGCCGGTGCCGGCGGAGGGCGTCCACCGCCTCCGAGGGCAGGGCGAGCGTGCGCTGGCCGCGCGCCGTCTGATGAACGTCAACTACGTCTGCCGGCGGCGTCGCGCCCGTTATAGGCGTCCAGCGCCTTGCGGTTGTAGGGAGCGGGGGAGGGGCCCCTTCGTTGCGGCGTCCCTCCTTTATCCGTCCTCGCTGTCGTGGCCCTTGCTGCCGGCGGAGAGCACGCTCGTTTCGGATCCACCGTCCGCCACGGCCGAGCCGGGCTGTTGGCCGCCTTCGGAGCGCTTCTCGGGAGCGCACCATCCCGGCGGCTTTGGGAGGAAGCCGCGAACCATACAGGTGGACTGAGCATACGGGGCGTTGCGCTCGTTGGGCGCTACTCGTGCGCGACGTCTCGTTACCACGGCCGGCTCACTGTTCCGGCAGTTGCGTGTACCATCCCATCATGGATACCAACGCCCTCGTCCGTTGGCTCAACACGCGGCACCAGTCGGCCTGGGTTCTTGCGGAGGCCCTGACCGGCGGCCTGCAACACGGCGCGTGGCTGGTGATCGGTCCCCATGGCGAGCGTGCCGCCCTCAAGTGGGGCATCGACGGCGGCTGGGCGCGCCGGGCGCTGGCGGCGGCGCCGGTCGTGCGCCTGGCTCGGGAAGTCGGCCGGCCCACGCCGGCCTGGCTGGCCGTCGGCTCGCTGCCGGCCGGGGGCGGATACGTCCTCCTGGACTGGGCGTCGGGCACGCCGCTGTCGGCCCACCATCACCCTCCCTCCCGCGAGGAGCTCGCGCTAGTGCTGCAAGCCAACGCTCGCCAGGCGGACCTCCACCCCGCCACCGATCGCGATTGGTCCACCTATGCCCACGGCGTGGTGACCGGGCAAGGCTCCAACCTCATCGACCAGCTCCGCGGCCATTCCGCGGTGGCGGCTCGCCTGGTGGCACGCCTGGAGGCCTGGACAGCGCCATACCGCTCGCTCCCCTTGCCCGTTGCCGACGTGGTCCACGGCGACTACAGCCTATCCAACATCCTGATGCACGACGGCAAAGTCACCCTGGTCGACGCCGAAGCGTCCGGCAAGGGTACGCGAGCGCTCGACCTCGCCGCCCTCCTCCAGTACGCCGCTTTGCACGGCGCGGCACCCGTCGACATCGCCATGGTGCGCGACGCCGCCGTCGGCGTCGGCGGCTGGGGCGTGTACGTCGTGTCCCTGGCATGGGCGATCGTCGAGTTGGCGGCCTGGGGCGCCCGCCACTGGCCCGGAGGCGACGTCGAAGGCTATGTGTGCAGAAGTCACGCCCTCCTCGATCAGTACGGACAAGAGGCACAGACCTGATGGGCACTCGCGATAAGCAAGAGCACATGCTCAGGACTGCACGGCGGATAGCGCGACGTCAGAAGGGGCGCACGCTAGGTTCGTGTTCCGCCATTATGCCGTAGCGAGGAGGGCGTCGGGCCAGGGGATCGAGGAATTGTTGCGGCACCGTGGTGGCGACGATGGCGCAGTAATGTAGAGGCGCCGGCTTTCCCGACGGACGGCGGCAAGCATATCCCGGAAGGATGGGGTCGACTTTTGGCGATACCAGGGGCGCAGGGGCCGGGATGCGCCCGGCCGCTCCCGGGAGCGGCCGGCGTACCAGAGGAGGATGAGGGCGTAGACGAGTGCCGCCATGGGGGCGGTGCGTTCGACCGCCGGGGCGGCCTGGGCGGCGGAGTCTTCCAGGCCGAGGTGCTGCTTCGCGTCGTGGAGGGTAACTCCCAAGCACCAGCGTTTGGCGTAGGTTTCCAGGATGAAGCGGGCGCTGGCGACAGGTCGGTGCAGAAGACGTCGTCCTTGCGCTTGCCCGCCGGGTCGCGCACCACGACGATGCGGACGGGCTGATCGCGGAGCGCCGTGTACCAGAGGGCGGTGCGGCGGAGCACCGTCGTGGGGACCTGGCGGCCGTAGATCGTGACGGCGAGGTGATGCCAATGCTGGCGGGCCCGGGCCATGACAGGCGGCGGGGGTAGGCGCTCGCCCCGTCGGCGGGTACGCCCACGTTGGCCCGGTCGGCGGGGAGGCGGCAGCGTCCACAAGGCGGCGTTGGGACGCAAGCGGCTGATGATGTGGACGTTGGCGGGACGCTCCTCCAGCAGCGGGCGGCCGGCGTAGAGGCGGTCGGCGGCGACGTAGACGGTGCGCTCCCCCGCCCCGTCCGCCACCGCTCCCACCAGCTCCCGCATCAGTTCCAGCTCGCTCCGGCGCTCCCGTTCGCCCGCCCGTATCGCCGCTAGGCGACGCGTGCTCGGCGCTTCCCTCGGCGGGCAAGGGCATCCAGTTGCCCACCGCGTTGCTTGCCCAGGTGCAGCCGGAACGGGACCGGCAGGGCGAAGCCCCGCTCTCGCCCCGTCGGCAAAGGCGCCCAGATGGCCAACACCACCCAGACGTGGCCGAAGCTGAAGAACGGCTTGCGCGCCGTGGAGAGCAAGGGGTCGTGATGCATCGAGGCCGGCGCCACACACTTGCCGCGCTTGCGGGCCAGGGTGTCGTCCCCGCCACGAGCACCGGCTGGTCCGCAGGAAGCCAGGCCAGCGCCAAATCAAACAGCACATGGCCCAGTTCGTCCAGAACCCAGGTCGCCCGGGAGAAGAAGCGGTGGAAGACCGAGATGTGGCGGCTGCCCACCGCGCCCGAGGCGAGCGCCACGCCGGTGATCGTCCGCCGGCCCAGACAGTGGGCCCAGCCCGCCACGATCCGGCAGAAGTTCGCGTAACCGGGCGCCGTAAAGCAGTCCGCGAACGCGGCCACCACCAGCACGAACGACTGCGGTAGCATGACCCCTGGCATGGCTCCCCCCTTTCCCTGAAGCGCGCAACCACTCCAGGGTCCGATGGGCGGCCATGCCGGTCAAATCAACCCGACGACGCTACGAAAATGGCGGAACACGAGGCTAGACAGCGCCGGAGGTTTCAGGATGGCACACGTGACGTCGAGGGACGGGACCAGGATCGCCTTCGAGCAGAACGGCCAGGGGCCGGCCGTCATCCTCGTGGACGGCGCGCTATGCAGCCGGGCGGCCGGCCCGATGCCTGCTCTCGCCACGTTGCTGGCGGCGCACCACACCGTCTATGCGTACGACCGTCGGGGCCGCAATGAAAGCGGCGACACCACGCCCTATGCCGTCGACCGTGAGGTCGAGGACCTCGCGGCGCTCATCGATGCAGCTGGCGGCTCGGCGTGCGTCTACGGGGCTTCGTCCGGGGCCGCCCTGGCGTTCCTCGCGGCGAGTAAGCTCGGCCCGAAGGTCCGGAAAGTGGCAGGGTACGAGGCGCCCTATAACGGCGACCCCGCCGCGCGCCAGCGGCTGAACGACTACGCGAAGGACTTGACCGAGGCGCTGGCGGCGGATCGCCATGGCGACGCGGTCGAGCTCTTCATGCGGCTGGTCGGCACGCCGGCTGACCAGGTAGCCGGCATGCGCCAATCGCCCTACTGGTCCGCTTTGGAGGCGGTCGCACCGACGCTCGCCTACGACGCCGCCATCCTTGGGGATGGCGCCCTGCCGCTCGAGCAGGCAGCGTCGATCGCGGCGCCGGCGCTCCTGTTGAACGGCGGGGCGAGCCCGGCCTTCATGGGCGCTTCTGCCGACGCGTTGGCGAACGTGATGCCCCGGGCGGAGCGTCGCGTCCTCGCGGATCAGCGGCACGACGCGGCCGCCGAGGCGCTCGCCCCGATCCTGGCGGAATTCTTCGGATCTTGAGCGACGCTCACCAAAGGAGAACGGCGATGGCCCAAAAGTTCACGAGCATCGAGGACTACATCGGCACATTCCCGGCGAACGTGCAGACGATCCTCACGGCGGTGCGCCGGACCATTCGGAGCGCGGTCCCGGCCGCCGCCGAAACCATTAGCTATCACCTCCCGACGTTCACGCTCAACGGGCACCTGTTGGTGCACATCGCGGCGTGGAAGCATTACC